>CALBSY010000001.1 GCA_937967725.1 uncultured Alphaproteobacteria bacterium
TCGTTCAGATTCATGTGACGCGTCCCCTTACCAGCTCGACTTGACCATGCCGGGCACCTGGCCCTTCGAGGCCAGATCCCGCAGCGCGATGCGCGAGAGCTTCAGTTTGCGATAGAACGCGCGCGGACGCCCGGTGAGTTCGCAGCGATTGCGGACCCGCGTTGGCGACGAATTGCGCGGCAGTTGCGCGAGCTTGAGGCGCGCAGCAAACCGCTCTTCGAGCGGCAGATCCTCGTTCAACGCGGCCGCACGCAGCTTCGCCCGACGCGCGGCGTATTGTTTCGCCAGGCGCTCGCGCTTCTTGTTGCGTTCGATTGCACTCGTCTTCGCCATACTCTCACTCTCTCCCGATGCGTTCTGGGGTGAACCCCCTCCCTAACCCTCCCCCGCTTGCGGGGAGGGAAGGGTGGAGGTTAGTTCCGGAACGGGAAATCGAACTCCTTCAACAGGGCGCGGGCTTCGTCATCGGTGCGCGCGGTCGTGCACACGACGATGTCCATGCCCCAAATCTGGTCGATCTGGTCGTAATTGATCTCCGGGAACACGATGTGTTCCTTAATGCCCATGGCGTAGTTGCCGCGGCCATCAAAACTCTTGCCGTTTAGGCCGCGGAAGTCCTTCACGCGCGGCAGCGCAATCGTGACCAAGCGGTCCAGAAATTCGTACATCTGGTCCTTGCGCAACGTGACCTTGGCGCCGACGCTCATGCCTTCGCGCAGTTTGAAGGCGGCAATCGACTTGCGCGCCTTGGTCGCCACCGGCTTCTGGCCGGCGATGGCGGTCAGCGCTTCAATGGCCGAACTGAGCTTTTTGGAATCTTGCGTGGCTTCACCCACGCCCATGTTGATCACGATCTTTTCAAGACGCGGGATCTGCATGTCGTTGGTGTATTTGAACTGATCCTTCAGCTTGGCGCGGATCTCGCTCGTGTAGCGCTGCTTCATGCGCGGCGTGTAATCGGCGGGCTTCGGCGCACGCGGCTTCGCAGCGCCGGCGGCAGCCTTCGCCTTCTTTTCCGCCGCGGCGGCTTTGGCCTTCGCGCCCTTCTCGGCAGGCGTCTCAGACATCGATCTCAACTCCAGAAGCCTTGGCGACGCGGACCTTGCGGCCCTTGTCGTTGACTTTGAACGCAATGCGCGTCGGCTTGCCCGTCTTGGGATCGCGCAACGCAACGTTCGACAGATGCAGCGGCGCTTCGCGCGAAACCACGCCGCCCTGCGGATGCGCGACATCCGGCTTGGTGTGGCGCTTGATCATGTTCACGCCTTCGACGACGACACGCTCTTCTTTCGGCATCACCTTGATGACGCGGCCCGAGCGGCCTTTGTCCTTGCCGGCTATGACGATGACGGTGTCGTCCTTGCGGATGCGGGCGGTCATTAGAGCACCTCCGGCGCGAGCGACACGATCTTCATCTGGTTCTTCGCGCGCAACTCGCGCGGCACCGGGCCGAAAATGCGCGTGCCGATCGGCTCGCCTTGCTTGTTAACGAGAACGGCGGCGTTGGAATCGAAGCGGATGGTCGAGCCGTCCTTGCGCTTCAGGTCTTTCGACACGCGCACAACGATGGCTTTGACGACATCGCCCTTCTTCACGCGCCCGCGCGGCATGGCTTCTTTCACCGAGACGACAATCGTATCGCCCACGGTGGCGTAGCGCCGCCGCGAACCGCCAAGCACCTTGATGCACATCACGCGCTTGGCGCCGCTATTGTCGGCGACGTCGAGATTGGTCTGCATCTGGATCATGGCGTCATGCTCCGACGCGGCCGACCACTTCCCAGCGTTTCAGCTTGGACTTGGGCGGACACTCTTGAATCTGGACCTTCTCGCCGGTCTTGAAGGCGTTGTTCTCGTCATGGGCGTGGAACTTGGCCGAACGCCGGACAGTCTTCTTCAGCAGCGGGTGGAGATAAGTGCGTTCCACCTGCACGACGACCGTCTTGCCGCCCTTGGCGGCTTTGTCGGCGACGATTGTTCCTTGCATCACGCGGCGCGGCATTGGCTTACACTTTCGCTTTCGGTGATTTTTCCCGCATCACGGTCTGCACCCGCGCGATGGCGCGGCGGACTTCGCGCATACGCGATGATTTCTCGAGCTGACCCGTCGCTTGTTGGAAGCGCAGATTGAACTGCTCCTTCTTCAAGCTCGCCAACTCGTCCTTGAGACGCCTCTCATCCATGTCACGGACTGCCTTGATGTCCTGTCCGGCTTTCATCAGAGGCCCTCCATCCGCGCGACGATCTTGGTGCGAACCGAGAGCTTCGCCGCGCCAAGACGCAACGATTCACGCGCAACGGCTTCCGAGACCCCATCGACCTCGCACATGATGCCGCCAGGAGCGACACGCGCGGACCAAAACTCGAACGAGCCCTTGCCAATCCCCAGGCGCACGTCCACAGTTTT
>CALBSY010000002.1 GCA_937967725.1 uncultured Alphaproteobacteria bacterium
AACGAGGGCGCGGCCGCCCTGATCGCCACGCACAACATGGAATTGGCCAAATACATGGATCGAGTCATGGCCTTGGACCATGGCAAACTGGTGCGTCGCAGCTAGGACTTCGGCGCGAGGGCGCTAGCGCCTATCTTGGCGTTGAGCGAATCAATGACCGAACCCTTCATCCACCTTCGTGCGCGTTCCGCCTATTCCTTGCTGCAATCTGCAGTACAAGTGAAGGCGCTGGTAAAGTTGGCCGCCATGCACGAGATGCCGGCCCTGGGGCTGACCGACTCGAACAATCTGTTCGGCGCTTTGGAGTTCTCGGAGGCGGCCGCAGAGGCCGGCGTGCAGCCCATCGTTGGGTTGACGCTAGAAGTGAAGGGCGAGGACGGCGTCGACGGCGCGTTGGCGCTGTTTGCCCAGAGCGCCACTGGCTACGCCAACCTGATGCGCCTCTCCAGCGCCGCCTACCTGGAGGCGGAGAGTCACGACGATCCGCACGTCTCCTTGGAGCGTGTGTTGGCGCACGCGGAAGGCTTCGTTGTCGCTCCGGGCGGCGGCTACGGGCTGCTGGCGCGGGTGCTGGCTGAAGGCAAGGGCGACATCGCCGAGACCGCGCTGGGCAGGCTGTCGGCGGCGTTTGGCGACCGGCTGTACGTCGAGTTGCAGCGGCACGGCGAGTTGGTCGAGGCCGAGACCGAGGGCGCGTTGATCGACTTGGCCTACCGGCTTGGGCTGCCTCTGGTCGCGGCAAACGATATTCGCTTCGAGAAACGTGAAGGCCATCGGGCCCACGATGCGCTCATCTGCATCGCCGCCTCGTCTTACCTTGGCGAAGAAGACCGTCCGCGCGTCACAGCAGAGCACTATTTCAAGAGCGCAGCGGAAATGACGGAACTGTTCTCTGATTTGCCAGAGGCGATCGCGAACACGGCCGAAATCGCCCGCCGCTGCGCCTATCGAGTCGAGACGCGCAAACCAATCTTGCCCCGGTTCGATACCAAGCGCGGCCGCGATGAAGCCGCGGAACTGAAAGCGCAGGCCGAAGCTGGGCTGAAGGCGCGCCTTGCCGCGCTTGGCGATGGTCTTGCTGCATCACGGGAAGAGTACGAGCAGCGGCTAGCTTACGAACTGAACATCATCACGCAGATGCAGTTTCCAGGCTACTTCCTGATCGTCTCAGACTTCATCAAGTGGGCCAAAGCGCAAGATATCCCAGTCGGCCCAGGCCGCGGTTCGGGCGCTGGCTCCGTCGTGGCGTGGGCGTTGACGATCACCGACCTCGACCCGTTGCGCTGGGGCTTGCTGTTCGAGCGCTTTCTCAATCCTGAGCGCGTATCGATGCCGGACTTCGATATCGACTTTTGTCAGGAACGACGCGGCGAAGTCATCGACTACGTCAAGAACAAGTACGGCGAAGATCGCGTCGCTCACATCATCACTTTTGGCACACTGCAAGCGCGCGCGGTTTTGCGTGACGTCGGACGGGTGATTCAATTGCCGTTCGGGCAGGTGGACAAACTGGCGAAGCTCGTGCCCGCCAATCCCGCCAATCCGGTCACATTGGCGCAGGCCATGGAGATCGAGCCTAAGCTTGCTGAAGCGCGCAAGCAGGAAGCAGAAGTGCGCGAGCTTATCGACACCGCCTTGGAGCTTGAGGGCCTCTACCGAAACGCTTCGACTCACGCCGCCGGCGTCGTCATCGGCGATCGGCCGTTGATCGAGTTGGTCGCGCTCTACCGTGATCCCCGCGCATACCTGCCCGCGACACAATTCAATATGAAGTGGGTCGAGGCGGCTGGCCTTGTGAAGTTCGATTTTCTCGGTCTGAAAACGCTTACCGTGATCGATCGCGCGGTGGCGTTCCTGCGAGAACGCGGCATCCACATCGATATCAACGACGCCAGGTACGATGACGCCAAGACATACCAACTGATGCAGTCAGGCCTAACCTTCGGCGTGTTCCAACTCGAAGGCCAAGGCATGCGCGATACGCTGCGCAAGGTGAAGCCGACCTGCTTGGAAGATGTCATCGCGCTTATCTCTCTCTACCGGCCGGGGCCGATGAAGAACATCGACCGCTTCGCCAACGTTAAGCATGGTCGCGAAGCGCCCGACTATTTGCATGAAAAGCTGAAGCCGATTCTGGAAGAGACATATGGCGTCATCGTCTACCAGGAACAGGTGATGCAGATCGCCCAGGTGCTTTCAGGCTACAGCCTGGGCGAAGCCGACCTGCTGCGCCGCGCCATGGGTAAGAAGCAGCCCGCTGAAATGGCCAAGCAGAAGTCGCGCTTCATCGACGGCGCCAAAGAGCGCGGCGTCGGCGAAGGATTGGCGGCGCACATCTTCGATCTGGTCGAGGAGTTTGCCGGCTATGGCTTCAACAAATCGCACGCGGCGGCTTACGCGGTGATTGCATATCAGACCGCATACTTGAAGGCGCACTATCCGGTGGATTTCCTCGCCGCTTCAATGAGTTTGGATATCTCCAACTCCGACAAGCTTGCAAGCTTTGTGCAGGACGCAAAGCGCGTCGGCGTGCCGCTGCTGCCGCCAGACCTTAATCACTCGGAAGCGGATTTCAGCGTTGAGTCGACAGAAGATGGCGTGGCAGTGCTCTACGCGCTCGGCGCGGTTCGTATTGTGGGCTTGGCGCCGATGGAGACGATCGTCGCCGACCGCAAGGCAAATGGCCGTTTCAAAGCGTTATACGATTTCTCCGAACGGCTTGACCCGCGCGCCGTGAACAAACGCCAACTCGAGAACCTTGCGAAGGCGGGCGCGTTCGATTCCATCGAACCTGACCGTGCGCGCGCGTACGCAGCGTGTGAGATCGTCGCGGCGTATGCCCAGCGCGTCGCGGAGGAGAAAGCCAGCGCGCAAGCGAGCCTCTTTGGCGCTGAAGAACCCAGCGCACGGCCGGCCTTTCCCAAGTCGCCGGCGTGGTCGGCGCAGGATAGACTGGATGCGGAGCGCGAAAGCGTCGGGTTCTATCTCTCAGGTCATCCGCTCTCGAATTTTTTCGTCGACGCGGGGGACCGCTACGCCACCTACGCGGACATTTTGGAGGAAGGTGAAACCGAACCCCGTTCGTACCCAATGGCGGGTGTTGTGCGGCGCATCCAATATCGCCCCGCAATGTCGGGCGGCACACTAACGTATATTTCGCTGTCGGATCCGACTGGCGACTTTGAAGCGTTGGTGATGCCCGAGTATGTGGCGGCGGCGCGCGAAGTGCTTGAAGTGGGCAACCCTTATGTTTTCCGCGGCCGCGTGCGCTGGCGCGATGGCGATTTGAAGTTGGCGAGCTATACGTTCGAAACGGTCGAAGCGGCGGAGGCGCGCACGACGGAAGACTTGCGCATTATCGTGAAGGAAGGCGCGCCGCTCGACCTCTTGGCGCAAACCATCAGCGCTTTGCCCAAAGCGGCTGCAGGAGAGGCGCGTCCGCTACGCATCGTGCTACGTTTGAAAGACGGGCGCGATGTGGAACTCGCAACCAACTGTCATGCGCCGGCTGGGCCCGCCGCCCGTGCAGCGCTCAAGGCCGCGCGTGGTGTAGAGCGAGTAATGTAACTCGCCTCTTAACCGCTCTGCTGCCGCAGATTTCTCCCGACAGGCGTGCAAACTCTTGTGTCCCGGCGTTTAAGTGGTTCTGATGCAGGGTGGAGTGGGAGGGACAATGCGATCGCTGCATCTGATTATTGCGCTGTCGGCGGGCCTCAGTCTGGCGGCGTGCGCGACGACGCCGGCGGAGAGCGATGAGGACGGTCCAGAACCGTTTGCTTCCACCTATCAACCCGCACCATCCGTGCCCACGCTGATCCGAAACGCTAGCGTTTACGATGGCAACGGCGGCGAGTTCTCCAACACAGACGTTTTGATGCAGGACGGCCGAATCGCGTCGGTTGGTCAGAACCTCGATGCGCCGGCGGGCGTGACCGTGATCGACGCCTCAGGGCGGTACGTGACCGCCGGTATTATCGACGCGCACTCGCACCTCGGGGTTTATCCCTCGCCCAGCATTCAGGCGACGTCGGATGGCAACGAAGCCACGCAGCCCAACACCGCTGAAGTGTGGGCTGAGCACTCGGTATGGCCGCAGGATCCAGGTTTTGGACGCGCCGTCGCCGGCGGCGTCACAACGCTTCATATCCTGCCGGGCTCGGCCAATCTGTTTGGGGGACGCGGCGTAACGCTACGGCCTGTGTTGGGGGCGCGCACGGTGCAGGAGATGAAAGTCCCAGGCGCGCCGCAAAGCCTCAAGATGGCGTGCGGCGAAAACCCTGCACGGGTCTATGGCGGACGCAATTCGTCGCCTGCGACGGGTATGGGCAACGTCGCTGGCTATCGCCAGGCCTGGGCCAACGCAGAGCGCTATGCGCGCAGGCTCCGCAATTCCGAAGACGGCAACGGCGATCCGCCGGATCGCGATCTGGAAATGGATACATTGGCTGGCGTGTTGAATGGCGACATCATTCTGCAATGGCATTGCTATCGCGCCGACGAGATGGCTAACGCGATAGAGATCGCGCGCGAGTTCGATTTTGAGATCGCGGCGTTCCACCACGCGGTCGAAGCATATAAAATTCCGGATCTGCTCGCTGAGAACAATATCTGCGCCGCGATGTGGGCCGATTGGTGGGGCTTCAAGATCGAGGCCTATGACGGCATCCGTGAGAACATTCCGTTCGTACACGCAGGCGGCGCTTGCGCCATCGTCCACTCGGACAGCGACGTGGGCATTCAGCGTCTGAACCAAGAAGCGGCAAAGGCGCTTGCCGACGGACGGCGAGCCGGGCTGCAAATTTCCAACGGCGAGGCGTGGACGTGGGTCTCGCGCAATCCCGCGCGCGCTTTGCGCATCGACGATGAAACCGGGTCGCTAACGCCCGGCTTACGCGCAGATGTGGTGATCTGGTCGGCCGATCCGCTCTCGAGCTACGCCGTTGCGGAGCGCGTGTTCATGGATGGGGCGCTCGTCTATACACGGGGCGAGGGGCAAGAGAACTTCTCCGACTTCGAGTTGGGTCAAACCTACCGGGAGGGCGCGCAATGAGCCGGCTTGCTGCTCTCCTACTTGCTTTTGTAATCACTACGCCCGCCGCCGCTGAGACGGTGCTGATCCGCGACGGCCGCGTTGTTACCAATGGCGGCGCTGGGATCATCGAAAACGGCGACGTCTTAATCGTCGATAGCCGCATTCGTGCGGTTGGCGCGGAGATCGCCCCACCGCGCGGCGCGCGCATCGTTGAGGCGGAGGGGCGGTTCGTAACGCCGGGCGCCTTCGCCGCCATGAGTGAGGTCGGCCTTTCGGAAATATCAGGCTCAGGCGCGCCGAACGATGCGAACATTTCCGGTGATCTCGTAGCCGCCGCAGCCGACGCGGGACGCGCCTTCAATCCAGCGGCGACCGCCGTCGCGGTCACGCGCATGGAAGGGGTGACCCGGGCCGCCATCGCGCCTTCGGGTACCGAGACGATGTTCGGCGGCCGCGGCGCCTTGGTGTCGCTCGACGGCGAGGCCGATAGCGTGTTTCGGCAGCGCGCTTTCATGGTGGTTGAACTCGGTGAGACC
>CALBSY010000003.1 GCA_937967725.1 uncultured Alphaproteobacteria bacterium
CATCGACGTCGACGTCCGCGGCCACATCTTTGAGCAGTCCATCACCGACCTGGAGCAGTTGCGCGAGCAATTGACGGGCGGGGAATCTCCGCTCACCAGCACGGTGCGCGTTTCCCGCCGCAAGAAGGAGGGCGCGTTCTACACGCCCGCCTTCATCACGCGCTACATCGTCGAGCAAACGCTCGGCGCTGTGATTCGCGACCGCTTTGAGGCGCTGCGTGTCACCGAGCAGGAGGCCGCCACCGGCACCGCCGCCAGGACACTGGCCGATCCCAACGCCTACGACCTCGCCGCGCTCAATGAGCCGCAGCGCAAGGCCCTCATCCGCTTCTGGGAGCAGTGGCAGCAGGTCTTGAAAACGCTGCGCATCCTCGACCCCGCCTGCGGCAGCGGCGCGTTCCTCATCGAGGTCTTCGACCAGCTTCACGCGCATTACGAGGTGTCAAACGCGCGGCTGGAGGAGCTGCGCGGCCACCGCAGCCTTTTCGATCTCGACCGCCAGATCCTCCAGCACAACCTCTACGGCGTCGATCTCAACGCCGAAGCCATTCAGATCTGCCAGCTCAGCCTGTGGATCAAAACCGCCGCGCACGGCAAGAAGCTCACCAGCCTCGACCACAGCATCCGCGAGGGAAACAGCGTCGTCAGCGATCCCGCAGTGCATCCGAAGGCCTTCGACTGGCAGGCGGCGTTCCCGGAGGTCTTCGCGCAAGGCGGCTTCGATGTCGTGGTGGGCAATCCGCCTTACATCCGCCAGGAGTGGATCGCGCCCTACAAGCCTTATTGGGAGCAGCGCTACCGCAGCTATCACGGCGTCGCCGACATCTTCGTCTATTTCTTCGAGCAGGGCGTTGAACTGCTCCGCACAGGCGGCCAGATGGCCTTCATCACCTCAGGCAGTTGGGTGCGGTCAAACTTCGGCGCACCGTTGCGCAAGTTCCTCGCGGAGAACGTGCGCATGACCTCGATGGTGGACTTTGGCGAGTTCCAGCCTTTCGAGGATGCCGAGATGATCCGGCCCACGATTACCATCGTGTGCAAAGACGCGCCAGGCGGTGAGATGCGGCTCTTCAAATGGCTGACGAGTGGGCAGCCACCGGAAACGCTGTCGGATGAAATAGCGACTGCTCCAACTGTCAGTGCTGAACGATTCAAGAGCGAGGCATGGGAATTGGAAGCCGACAATGTGATTCGTTTGCGCGAAAAGGTGTCGTCGAATGGAATTCCTCTGCACAAATATGCATGTGGCAAGACTTATCGAGGTGTACTCTCCGGGCTAACTGAAGCCTACGTGATCGACCAAGCCACGCGAGATAAACTCGTCGCAGCAGATTTGAGCTGTGAGCAGTTTATCCGGCCGTTCGTTCAAGGAACTAACTTGCGATCATGGTATGTCGAAGCGTCGGCTGATTATCTCATCGCACTCAGGTCCAGCGCGAACTACCAGTGGCCTTGGTCAGACCAAGGAGCGAATGCCGAGGAGATTTTTCAGCAAACGCATCCTTCGGTCTATGAGCATCTGAACAAATTCCGCGCTGCTGCAATCAAGCGCTCCGATCAAGGCATGTATTGGTGGGAATTGCGCTCCTGTGATTACTGGGATGCCTTTGACGGACCGAAGATCGTGTGGCCGGACATCAGCAAGCTGCAGCGCTTCAGCATGGACACCGAAGGCCGGAACATGGGCAACACCGGCTATTTCATCCCAACATCCGACTACTACCTGCTGGGCATTCTGTCTTCGTGGGCGTCATGGTTCTTCATTAGCAAGACATCCCAACCACTTCGCTTGCGGGGTGATCGCTGGCAGTATCGTCTCTTCACGCAATCGATGGAGAACATTCCCATCCCCGTCGCCCCTGAGCCGGAGCGGCAGGCCGTTGCGAACCTCGCCAAGAAATGCAGCGAACTCGGGCAGGAGCGTTATCAGGCGCAGATCAAGGTGCAGCGTCGTTTGCGCGACGCCTTTGCCGGAACCAGCACCAATCCCCTGAACCAAAAAGCCGAGGCATGGTGGGAGCACGATCTCATCCCGTTGGGCGATGCCTTGAAGCAAAGCTTCAAGCTCCCCTCCAGCCCAATGAAGAACCCGCGCACCGCCGACGAATGGGAATCCTACCTCGCCGAGAAGCGCGCCGAACAAATCCGCCTCACCAGCACCCTCACCGCCGCCGAAGCCGAGATTAACGACCGCGTCTATCGCCTCTTCGATCTCAGACCTGACGAAATCCGCCTCCTGCAAAAGG
>CALBSY010000004.1 GCA_937967725.1 uncultured Alphaproteobacteria bacterium
GAACTTTGCCGCGCCGCGGCGGAAGGCGCGGCGGTCGAGGTCGTGATCGGCGGCGCCACGCGGACAGCCTCCGTGCGGGCGGGGTTGGCGGCCGTCAAAGGTGCAGACATCGTGCTCATCCACGATGCAGCGCGTCCCGGGCTGACGCCGGAGACTGTGGACGCGCTCGTTCAGACGATCGGCGCTGGTGCGGCGGGCGCTGCACCCGCCCTGCCCATCGCGGATTCGCTCCGTCGCGCCGATGCGCGCGGCGTCGTGGTCGGCGAAGTTGAACGCGACGGCCTCTGGCGCGTTCAAACACCGCAAGCGTTCCGCACGGAAGCCTTGCGCACGGCCTACGACGCCTTGTCCGCCGCTGCGACCCATAGCGACGATCTCGCCGTCATGCGCGCGCATGGCGGCGCGTGCGTGCTTGTGCCTGGTGATGTGCGGCTCATGAAGATCACCTATCCTGAGGATTTCGCTCTGATGGAACAGCTATTGGGCAGTTCACGCGTAACTTGTGTGGGGCACGGCATCGACGCCCACAGATTCGGGCCGGGCGATCATGTAACCCTGTGCGGCGTACGCATTGCACATGAGAAAGGACTTGTAGGGCACTCGGCCGCCGACGCAGGTGGGCATGCGATGATCGACGCCATTCTCGGCGCGCTCGGCGACGGCGACATCGGCGGACATTTTCCGCCGGGGGGTCAAACGTGGAAAGGCGCGGACTCCGAAGTGTTTTGGCGACACGCAGCAAAACTGGCGAGCGAGATGGGCGCACGCGTGGTGCACGTTGATGTGACGTTAATATGCGAACGGCCCAAGATCGCTCCGCATCGCGAAGCGATGCGCGCGCGAACCGCGGAGGTGCTTGGGCTGCCGCTCGCCAGCGTGAGCGTGAAGGCGACGACAACGGAGCGCATGGGGTTCCTCGGCCGTGAGGAAGGTTTGGCGGCGCAGGCTACGGCGACGCTGGATCGTCCGGCATAGCCGGGGTCGCCTCCCCTTCTTGGCGGCATGAAGGCAGGTATGGATAGAGTCTGCACTCTTCCTGGCCGCTGAGGTTCTCCCATAGCGCCCGCGGCAGATTTATGTAGTCGTCGCTCCATGCTTGCCCTGGCGGCGCCTGAAAGTCCGTCCAATCGTTGCTCGGCAGAACCAAATGGCTCAGCACGTCGGGGGAATGCGCCACGATCATTACACTCGCGGCGAGGCCGCCGTAGTAGGAGACGTACGGCACTTCAAAGCGGTCGCTGACGCGGTGGAGCGTCGGCGCATTGAGATCGCGCGCCACGCGCGCCGCTTCCGAGACCCGCGCGAGATTGCGGTTGGAGAGGTGCAGCACAACGATGCCGGTCTCACGCGTCTTGCTGAGATAGAGCGCGAGCGCTTCCCGCGTCAGTAGATGCGCTGGGATGGCGTCGGACGAGAACGCGTCAACGACAATCACATCATAGGAAGCGTCCGGCTCGCTTGCGATCCGCAGACGCGCATCGCCGAGTTCGACACGCGCATCTGGCTGGCAGGTCGGAACGAAGGTAAAGTCCTCGCCCGGTTGCGTAGCGAGACGCACGACGGCGGGATCAATCTCAAAAATTGTGAGCCTATCGTCCGGGCGCATCAAACATGCCGTCGATCCCGCGCCCAAGCCGATCAACGCAAGGTCGGCTGGATCATTTGTGCTGAGACCAGCCAGGATGGCCTCGCCAAGCGCCGTACGCGGATTGTAATACGTGAGCGGCTGGCGTTCGAGCCCCGGCGCCGCCATCTGCGCCCCGTGGATGGTCGTGCCGTGCATCAAGATGCGCAACGGCGGGGCGCGCGGATCGTCGCTGTTCTGGATGACGCGCGTGCGCAATACGCCGAAAAAGCTGCGCTCCTGCGTGATGATGCGCGCGCCGCGGACATCGTCGAGGAAAATCAGAACGAACGAGAGCAAAACCAGGATCGCCAGGAGGATGGGCCGCATCCGGTTGAGGAAGATGGCGATGGCGCAAAACAGAATACCCATCACAGTGAGAGCAGGCGCATCCATGCGCGCCCCGGCAAGCACGACCATCATTAACAACACCAGCGCCGGCATAGCCACGCCGAGCGCGAAGTCGGCGACGCGACGATGATCGCGCCGGGGTTGGATCGTGCCGTGCACCGCGAACACGAGCACAAGAAAGCCTGACACAAGCAAGAGCCAGTTCCAGGGCTGGCCGGTGGTCAAGCTCATCCGGCCTTCGGCGATGGCTGTGAGGAAGATCGACTCCTTGTTGAAAGCGACCCAAATCACCAAAGCCGCATGCAGCGCGGCAACGCCGAGGAATGCATACCGAAATGGCGCAGGCCTGCTTTCGTCGCCCCAGCCGGCGGCAATCATGGCGGCGGCCGCGCCAAGCGCTGCAAGGATCAGCACAGAGTCCAATGGCGCCCATCGCATCAACAAAAGCCCGAGTACCGTGACGGCGACAGCGCTGGCGAACGTAGCGTCGCTTAGACGCGGCATGTCGCTCTCCGCGCGTGGACGGAACAGGCACACTGCGGCCAGTGCGAGGGGATATTCGTAGACGTTATTGAAAATCAGCGGCGCAACCAGCGCGGCGAAAACTCCGCCCGCGACGCCGCCCAACGACACATAGAGATAGAACTCTGTTAGCCGGTCTGCGCTCGGGCGCGAGCGCGCCAGTGCTAGGTGACAGACCAGAGCGCTGAAGAAGAAGCCAGCCAGAATGCCGCTGACCGAGGCGATCCAATTGCCCGACGCTTCATAGGAAATCACCATTAGTGCGAGGGCGAACGGATGGATCAACAGGGTCGCGGGCTCGAGCCTTGTGCCTCCTTTCATGAACGCGAGCACGAAGGTGGCGAGATAAAGCGCTAGCGGCGCCACCCAAAGCATTGGCGCAGATGCGACGTCGGTGGTGATATGCAGCGTGACGCCAAGCGAAAGCCCTGACGGCACCGCCCCCGCAACGACCCAGTCGCCTCGCTGCCGCCAGGTGGGAGGAGCGGGTACGTGTTCAAGTGGTTTGGGCGCCTCGCCGCGGGCCGCAATGGTCATCAGCGCGGCCGCAACGATCAGCACGGCGACGATGATGTAGCCAGTCGACCACCCCACGCTCTGCGCCTGCGCGCCAAAAATCGGCTCGATGAGCACGGGATAGGCGAGCAGCCCGCCGAAACTACCGAGGTTGCTGGCTGCGTAGAGATAATACGGATCGTCCGCGTCCGCGCGGCCGGTCCGCGCGTACCACGCCTGCAGCAACGGGGCAGTAGCGGAGGCCGCGGCGAACGGCGCCCCAACGGACAGTGACAAAACACCGATCAGCCATAACGCGGGATGTTCGGAACTCGGTGGTCCAAGCAACTCTGTAACGTGCACAGGCAGCACTAACCACGCCGCCGCCAACACGACGGCGTGGATCATCGCCTGCAGGCGCAAATCTTTCACGCGTTGCAGAAGATGCGCGTAGAGGTAACCGGCCAACAGCGCGCCCTGAAAGAACGCCATCGATGTATTCCAGACCTGCGGGCTGCCGCCGAGCATCGGCGTCACCATCCGGGCGAACAACGGCTGCAGCACGAAAATCAGCCCGGCGCTGGAGAACAGCGCCAGCGCGAAAACGGGCGCAGCAGCGCGGCGCGCTAAGGCTTCCATGTAGTCTCCCCTCTCCGGCCGCGCGTTTCTGCCAGCGGGAACGATTCCTGGGAATGGACATTTTGACCGGCGGCGCTCACGCTTGCGCCAAGGCGGATTGAACTTGGCGGAGTGTCTCCGATGCTGACTCAAAAGGGATTTGAAGCAGCCGGTGCATTGATCGCCGCCGCCAAGACGAGAGAGATTCGAATCGCTACCGCAGAGAGTTGCACAGGCGGATTGATCGCTGCTGCGTTGACGACAGTGCCGGGCGCTTCAGCGGTGCTAGAGCGCGGTTTTGTGTCCTAATCGAACCAAGCGAAAATGGCGATGCTAGGAGTCCCGGCCGAGCTGCGCGCGCGGAGAGCAGCGGGGAGCCCAGCAGTGGCGTAGGCGATGGTGGACGGCGCGTTGAAGCACAGTCCGGCGGACATCGCTGTCGCAGTCACCGGCATTGCCGGGCCTGACGGAGGCAGTGAAGAAAAACCTGTTGGCCTTGTCCATATCGCTGCTGCGTTGCGCGGTGGCGCGAGACTGCATGAGGAACAGCGCTTCGGTGATATCGGGCGCCATGAAGTGCAGGCCAAAACCGCCGTTGCCGCACTCTCGATGATGCAGCGGCTACTGGATTAGCCGAGCCGCCGCCTCGCTTCGCGCTCGAACGCGCCCATGATGCGGGCGGCAAGCTTGTCCTTGTTTGCAGCGACCAACGCCTGCAGCACCGGATTTTTGAAGTGATAGCTGATCCGGTAGCGCACGCGAGCGCCGCTTTCATGCGGCTCGAAACGCCATGAATTGTCGAGCGCGTGGAACGGCCCGGTCACCAGCGCAACATCCACTTCGCCTTTCGCCGGCTCGCAGCGCACCGTGGTGGAGAAGCGTTCTGTGATCGCCCGCCAGCCAACGACAGCCGCGGCGACGCCCTGCCAGCCGCCTTCCGGCAAGGGCTCTTCCTTCACCACGCGCAGGCTCTGCAGCCAGGGAACGAACTTCGGATACTCGCGCACGTCGCCGACCAGCCGGCAGAGGTCGGCTGGCGCGTAAGGTAGAATGCGTTCGGCTTCGATTGTCGTGCGCGCCATCGTTCAGGGATCGACAAAGCCCGCGTCCCAAGACAGGGCGGGGTCGCCGTTGCGTAGATCGATTCCGAAGTCGACGTGAGCCTTCAGCGCCAGCAGCACCGCCACCCAGCCGGCGTGTACTTCGCTCCACTCTTGTTGCGGCACGTCTGCAGCGGTTAGCGTCAGAATCGCGCCTGTTGGCGTCGGTGCGATGTCGAAGCGCGTTCGTGCGTCGAAATAGACGATCTCGAAACAGCTTGGCGCTTCGGCGGCGACGATGCGGCTTGCCGCACTCCAGCCGTGGGGGAAGCGGAAATGGATAACGCCGTCGCGTTCGTCCGCCTCCAGAGCCCAGAAGGCGCGCCTGCCGGCGTCTGTGGCGATCGCTTCATAGACACGCGCCGGCGGCGACTTGAGCGCAAGCTTCCAGCGGATCGCCGGCGTGGTCACGCCTGCTGCGCCAAACGCGCGGCCTTAAGGCGCGCGAAGTCCTCGCCGGCGTGGTGGGATGAGCGCGTGAGCGGCGACGCGGAGACCATCAGGAAACCCTTGGCGTAGGCGATCGTCTCCAGCGCCTTAAACTCATCCGGAGTCCAGAAGCGGTCGATCGCTGCGTGTTTCTTGGTCGGCTGCAGATACTGGCCGATGGTGAGGAAATCGACGCCAGCGACGCGCAGATCGTCCATCACCTGCAGCACTTCGTCCTTCGCCTCGCCGAGGCCAACCATCAGCCCGGACTTCGTGAACTGGCTCGGATCGCGCTGCTTTACAGAATCCAACAGTCGCAGCGATTGGTAATAGCGCGCGCCGGGGCGGATCGAGTGATAGAGCCGCGGCACGGTTTCGAGATTGTGGTTGAATACGTCGGGCTTGGCGTCGATGACGCGCTCGGCCGCGCCTGGCTTGCGTAGGAAGTCAGGGGTCAGGATTTCAATCGTTGTGTCAGGCGCCGCGGTGCGAATGGCCTGAATCGTCCTCACGAAATGATCCGCGCCGCCGTCTTCCAGGTCGTCGCGGTCAACTGAAGTCACAACCACGTGCCGGAGGCCCATCTGCGCCGTGGCGTAAGCGACGTTTTCCGGTTCCTGCGGATCGAGGGGCAGCGGCTTGCCGGTGGCCACGTTGCAGAAGCTGCAGGCGCGCGTGCAGATGCCGCCGAGGATCATGAACGTGGCGTGCTTCTGGCTCCAGCACTCGCCGATATTGGGGCAGCCAGCCTCCTCGCACACAGTGTGTAGGTTCAGGTCCTGCACCAGCGCTTTGGTTTCGTGGTAGCCGGCGCTGGTGGGCGCCTTCACACGGATCCAGTAGGGCTTGCGCGGAGCGACATTGT
>CALBSY010000005.1 GCA_937967725.1 uncultured Alphaproteobacteria bacterium
CGGTCGTCAACAAGCTGGCGTCGCTCCCGCTGGCGATTATCCTCGGGCTGGGCTTGGCGACGCTGATCGGATTTGTGGTGCTCACCAACATCCAGGCCATGAGCGCCGATTTCGGCTCTTACGAGGATCGGCTCAATAACGTCATCACGCAGGCCTATCTGGCCCTGGGCATTGCGGGGCCGATCCCAAGCTTCGCCGACCTGATCGCTCGGCTCGATCCCGCGAGCATCGCCTCGCAGATCGGCGCCGGCCTGCGCAATCTCGCTTCCGACATCATTTTCATCCTGATCTATCTGGGCTTCCTGTTTCCGGCGGCGGCGCTGATGTCGACCAAACTCGACTTCATCTTCGGCAAGGGATTGGAGCGCGAGGCGGCGCGCGAGGTGTTTCAGCGCATCCGCGTCTCGATGGAGCGCTATTTGTGGGTGCAGACCGTGGTGAGCCTCATCACCGGCCTCACATACGCAACGCTGGTGGCGGTCGGCCTCGACAACGCGCTGTTCTGGTCGTTCGTGATATTCTTTCTCAATTACATCCCAACCATCGGCTCGATCGTTGCGGTGGTGGTCGTCACCGCGGTGGCGCTCGTGCAATTCACAGCGCTCGGCCCGGTCGTTGCGGTGGCGGTCGGCGCCGGCGCCTGGCAATTCTTGATCGGAAATTTCGTACAGCCGCGCATGACAGGAGATTCATTGAACCTCTCCGCGGTTGTCGTGTTGCTTGCGTTGGCGATTTGGGGACTCATCTGGGGCATCGCCGGCGCCTTTCTCGCCGCGCCGCTCACCGTCATGCTGATGATTGTATTGGCGCAATTTCAGACCACGCGCTGGATTGCGATTCTGTTGTCAGCGGACGGCAAACCAACGCCCGATGCGCCAAGTCTGAGTAAGTCCGAGTCCGGATCAAATTGATGTTGCGAATCGGTGACGAACATGTATCGCTGTGTGAAGAACGTCGCCGGGGCTAGGGGCGTTTCCGGCAAACGCTACCGAAACCACCTCGAATCTCGGCTGCGCTCGAGACGTCAAGTTTGACGTTTCGTTCCGCACACGTGGGCTCAATGGGGGGCTTCATTCGCGCGGGCGAACCGTCCCATCGGACCAGGCCTCCGCGTGCGTCCCCCACCCAGCCTGCTGCGAGGCCTGCAGGCGCCGCCGGGCAGCTTGTCCCCGCTCGGCGGCGCCGTCTTATGTGCAGCGCCCATTCACCACGGCAATTCGCGTCCGTCGTAGTTGAAAAACTTGCCGCTCTGCTCAGGCGTCAGCGCGTCGAGAATGCGTTGCTGACCTTCAACGCACTCAGCCTCGCTAATCTTGCCGCTGGGACCGCCCATGCGGGTTCGCACCCAGCCTGGATGCAGGATCGCCACCTTGATCCCGCGCCCACGCAGGTCGTTCGAGACGCCTTTGCCGGCCATATTCAGCGCGGCCTTCGATAACCGGTAGGCGTAAGCCCCACCGGAGCCGTTGTCGGCGATCGAGCCCATGAGGCTGGTCTGAAACGCCATAGTTTTGCGTTCGGACGCTGCGACATTATCCGCCAAGGCTTCCGCCAATTTCAGCGGCGCCACGGCATTGACGCGGATGAGATCGAGCAGCGCCTCGCCATCGACGTCGCCGAAGCTCTGCCGCCGCGTTCCCATCGCGCCGGCATTGGCGAACATCAGGTCGACCGGCGCATCGCCGAGGCGCTTCTTCAGCGCCGCGGCCGCGTCCGGTTCGGCCGCGTCATAAGGGAGCACCTCCAGTTTGCCGGCGTGTCGCCTGGACAGCGCCGCGAGGTCGTTGGCTTCCTGGGGCTGGCGGGCGGTGGCGAACACGAGCGCGCCGCGTTCGGCGTAGCGGCGGGCGTGCTCCAGGCCGATGCCGCGATTGGCGCCGGTGATCAGAACGGTTTTCATTTATTCGGCCCTCCATCCGCTATCGCACGGCAACACCCCGAACTTGGGGCGCAGAAAGCGCCACGGCCAGTTGCACCTGCCGCAGGGGCGAGTAGGTTCGCGGCAAAATTCAACAGGAAGCGCCACTCATGGACGCCGCCGCGCGCCAGGAACTACCCAAAACAGCGGACCAATTCATTGATCAGGCTGTGAAGGGCCCTTGGCCCGCCTTTAGAACCAACGGCAAACTCGACGCGGCCGCTGAGACGTTTCTGCGCGGGCTCTACGAGGACGCCTCGGATGACGAGCTCGGCGATCTCTCCGCCACTGATTTCGCCGCGCTCGCCCACGATTTTTGGATCTGGCGCGCCGAGCGCGAATGCGACGAGCAGTGCATCCGCATCCGTCGCGGCGCCGGTGTGAACGGCAAGCAGCTCGATCGCGATATTCTGGAAATCGCCGGGCCCGATATGCCGTTTCTGGTCGATTCGGTGATGGGCGAACTGGCCGACCAAGGCATCTCGCCGCTCGCCATGTTTCACCCGCTAGCGCCGGCGGCGCGCGGGGAAGGGCGGGACTCGCTCATTCAAATCCACGTGCCACGGCTTTCGGCGCAACGCTCCAAGGAATTGCTCGATGGCGTGCGGGCGTCACTGGGCGATGTCCGCGCCGCCGTAGCCGATTTTCTGCCGATGCGCGAACGCATGCTCGATTGCGCGGAAGAACTAGAGAACGCCAAGACGCATGCGCCGCCCGAAGACGTTGCGGAAGCCGTAGCTCTGCTGCGCTGGCTGGCCGCCGACAAATTTACCTTCCTTGGCGCGCGCGACTACCAATATGTGCGTGACGCCAAGGGCGCGCTGACGCCGCATGAGCCAGACATTCTGGAGAAGACGTGTCTTGGCGTGCTGCGCGATGTCGAGCGCTATGTGCTTCGTACCACGGCCGAGCCGATGGTGTTGACGCCGGAGCTGAAACGTCTTGTCTCCGAGCCCACGCCGTTGATCGTCGCTAAGTCGACCTTGCGCGCGCGCGTGCATCGCCGCGCCACGTCGGACTATATCGGCATCAAGCGCTACAACGAGGCAGGCGAAGTCATCGGCGAGACGCGCTTCGTCGGCCTGTTCACCAGCGAAAGCTTCACCGAGCCGACGCGCAACATTCCTGTGCTGCGCAAGAAGGCCGAATGGGTGATGAGCCAAGCGGGCTTCGCGCCGGGCGGCCATAACGCCAAGACACTGCGCAAGATCATCGAGTATTATCCGCGCGAAGAACTGTGGCAGGTCTCGCGTGAAGAGCTGCTTGAGATCGCCCGTGGCGTGCTGCACTTGCTTGACCGGCCTCGCGCCCGCGTGTTCCCGCGCCGCGACCGCTTCAACCGCTTCGCCACCGCACTCGTTTACATTCCCAAGGATCGTTACGATTCGGACGTACGCGAGCAGGTCGGCATCGCCATTGCCCAGGCCTATGGCGGCGAAGTCGAGAGCTTTCAGCCGCAGCTTGGCGAGGGCCAGTTGGCCCGCGTGCTGTTCGTCATCAGCGACATCGACAAGACGCGAGCCGATCCCGACCAGCGTGAGCTCGACGCCAAGATCGCACAACTGATCCACACCTGGGAGGACGCGTTCTCGCAAACGCTGATGCGCTCGCACTTGTTCGACGCGGGCGCGCGGGAGGAAGCGGCCAACCGCTTTTCGCAGGCGTTCACCGGCGCCTATCGCGAGCGCTACACGGTGACGGAAGCGCTGCGCGACACCGTTGAGATCATGGCGGGCCGCGACGATGAGGTGATCCGCGCCCGCGCCTATCGCCGTCCGGGTGACGCCGAGAACATCCTGCGCTGCAAGTTCTATGCGCGCGGCGACGTGCTGGCGCTCTCGGCGACGGTGCCGATCCTGGAGAACATGGGACTCTTCGTCGATTCGGAAGTGAACTTCGAATTGCACCTCAATGCGGACAATTTGCATCCAGCGCAGCGCATATTCATTCACGACATCGAGTGCCGTTCGGCTGACGGCGAGCCGATTGATCTGGAGCGCGCGGGCCAGAAGTTCGAGGATGGGTTTGCCGCGGTGTGGACCGGCCGTGCGGAGAACGACGGTTTCAACAAACTGATACTGGCTCTGCCATGTACATGGCGCGAGGCGGCGTTAATACGGGCGTTGGCGCGCTATCGCCAGCAGACCGGGCTCGATCCCTCGCAATCGATTCAGGAACAGGCGCTCGCGGCGCATCCGCGCCTCGCGTCGTTAATCCTGACTCTCTTCAAGACGCGCTTCGATCCCAGTTTGCCGGAATCGATGGAGACGCGCCGCATCCGCTCGGGCCGGCTCGAGTTCATGATCGAAGCGGCGCTGCACGCTGTGGTCAGCCTCGACGAAGACCGCGCGTTGCGTCGAATCGCGCGCCTCGTCGTCGCGATACAGCTCCCCAACTATTATCAGCCGGCCGCCGACGGCCAGCCTAAACCCTACATCTCGTTCAAAATCGACTCGCATGCGATCATCGAATTGCCGGCGCCAAAGCCGTACCGGGAAATCTGGGTGGCGAGCCCGCAAGTCGAGGGCGTTCATTTGCGCTTCGGTCCGGTTGCGCGCGGCGGGTTGCGCTGGAGCGACCGGCGCGACGATTTCCGCACCGAGGTGCTCGATCTCGTCAAGGCGCAGCAAGTAAAGAACGCCATCATCGTGCCGGTCGGCGCCAAGGGCGGGTTCTTCCCGAAACGGCTGCCAGCGCGCGGCGCGCCGGGCTATCAGGAAGCGGGCATTGAGGCGTACAAGACTTTCCTGCGCGGCATGCTCGACATCACCGACAATATTGACGGCGATAACATGGTGGCGCCGAAGAGTGTGATCCGCTGGGATGACGGCGATGCTTATCTGGTTGTCGCTGCCGACAAGGGCACGGCGACATTCTCGGATATCGCCAACGGCATCAGCGCTGAGTACGGCCATTGGCTCGGCGATGCGTTCGCGTCCGGCGGTTCTGTCGGCTACGATCACAAGGCGATGGGCATCACCGCTCGCGGCGCCTGGGAGGCGGTGAAACGCCACTTCCGCGAACTCGGCAAGAACATTCAGGAAGAAGAATTCACCGTCATCGGCGTCGGCGATATGTCGGGCGATGTGTTCGGCAACGGCATGTTGCTGTCGCGCAAAATTCGGCTTCTGGCCGCGTTCGATCACCGCGATATTTTCATCGATCCCAATCCCGGAGATTGCGAGGGGTGGTGGGAAGAACGCCGGCGCTTGTTCGCTACGCCGCGCTCCACTTGGCCAGACTACGACAAGAAACTGATTTCCAAGGGCGGCGGCGTTTTCTCCCGCAGCCTCAAGTCGATCGACATCAGTAAGGAAATCGCCGCTCTCACCGGCATCGACAAGCCGCAAGTCACGCCGGCGGAGCTGATCTCCGCGCTGCTGAAGGCCGAGTGTGAGTTGCTTTGGTTCGGCGGCATCGGCACCTACGTGAAAGCGCGGGCCGAGAGCAATGCCGATGTTGGCGACAAGACCAACGACGTGCTGCGCGTCGACGCCGAAGACGTGCGGGCTAAGGTGGTGGGCGAGGGCGCCAATCTCGGCGTCACCCAGCGCGGCCGCATTGCCTTTGCCCGCGCCGGCGGCGCCATCAACACCGACGCCATCGACAATTCCGCGGGCGTCGATACGTCCGACCACGAGGTCAATATCAAGATCCTGCTGTCGGAGGCCATTCGCGCGGGCGCGCTGAAGGCGGACAAACGCGATAAGTTGCTGGCGTCGATGACGGAGGACGTCGGCCGGCTGGTGCTGGAAAACAACTACGACCAGACGCTGGCGCTGAGTTTGGGGCAAGCCAATGCGGCGGCGGATCTCGACAGCCACGAGCGTTTCATTCAACGGTTGGAGGCCGCCGGCAAGCTGGTGCGCCGGGTGGAGAATTTGCCCCTGACCAGCGAATTCGTCACGTTGCGCGCGGCCAATATGGGGCTGACGCGGCCGGAAATTTCCAAGCTCACAGCGTATTCGAAGATCGATCTGTTCGATGCGCTGGTGGCGTCGGGGGCGCCTGACGATCCGGCTTTCGTCGAGCCGCTCAAGCTCTATTTTCCGGACGAGCTTTGGAAATACGAGGCGCTGATGCAAACGCATCGGCTGCGGCGCGAAATCATCGCCACCCAGCTCGCCGACGATATCGTCAACCGCTGCGGGCCCTCCTTCATCGACCGCATCAAGGACATTTCGCGCACGCGCACCGTCACGGTGGCGTGCGCCTTTGAGGCGGCGCGGCGCATCTTCGAGCTCGAAGAACTAGTTGATCGCATCAACGCGCTCGACAACCAGGTTCCGGCGGCGGCGCAGATCGCGCTGCATCTGCGGGTGACGGGCGCGCTGCGGCGGGCGACCACCTATCTTGCACGCAACGCGGGCTTCGAAAGCGACGAACCGCCGACCATTCTCGATGTGGTCGAGCGTTACAAAGACCTCGTCGCGCCTCAGCGCGCCAACATCGATGCGGATTTGAGCGCGATCGAACGCGAGCGGGTCGAAACGCGGTTGCGCTCTTTGGTCGAACTAGGCGCGCCTGAAGATTTGGCGCGGGAGGCGGCGTTGTTGTCGCCGCTGACGCTTTCGCTTGATGTCGCCGATCTGTCGATCGCCACGGATTGGCCAATCGACGAAGCCTCGCGGCTGCATTGCGTCATCGGCGCCGAGTTTGGACTCGATGCCCTGCGTGACGCGGCCATAAACATGAAATTGGAGCAGCACTGGGATCGGCTCGTTGTGCGCCGCGCCGCGCAGGATTTCGGCGACATCCAGTTG
>CALBSY010000006.1 GCA_937967725.1 uncultured Alphaproteobacteria bacterium
CCAAGGCGCTGGCGCGCTGTTGCTCAGCGAACTCTTAACGACATTGCGCGGCGATGGCGTACGGGAAGTTCTGGCCTTCATCGGCGATAGCGCCAACACGGCGTCCATCGGACTGCACGCGAAACTGGGCTTCAAACACGCGGGCACGCTTAGGAATGTTGGCGAAAAGTTCGGGCGGCCACTCGATGTCGTGGTGATGCAGCGCACACTGCCCCCCGCCGCGGGCTGATGGCGCGTCATTTTTTCAGGACCCAATCAGCGCATCATGGTTAGCGTTTCGGTAACCAAAATTACGACACTCTCATGCGCATGGGAGGTAGATCGCGATGCTTTTACGCAAGCTCGTGGTCGTTGGGTTGGCGGGTTTCTTTAGTTTCGCGGCCAATATTGCAACCGCCGAAGATGCGGCTGGCCCCTCAGCGTCCTTGATCGGCGTCGACGACGTCAGCTTCGCTGACCCATCAAGCGCATTTCCAAACCGATTTGAACTGAGCTTAAGCGAGGGCGCCGAAGCGCGCTTCGCCAGCCTCGGCCCCGGCGAATCAAGCATGCGCGCTGAACGCGACAATCGCCGCTACGAACTCTCGGTCGTCGCGAGTGCGGCTGCCGGATTCGACTTGGCGTTCGCCCAGCGCGGCGGTGTCAGTTTCAACGCCCACGGCGACATCGAGCGCCAAAGCCGCGGCTCCGAACTGCGCCTGGGACGCGGCCTGCGCAGCATGCCGCGCGATCAGCCGTCGTCCGCGCCAAAGTGGTATTTCTTCGCGGCGTCCGAAGACGAGGCGCTGATCTGGCGGCCGGGCACGCGCAACGAATTCGGCAGTTCGCAGGGCGGTTTTGCACTGCAGGATCGGGTCGAAATCGGCGACCGTCAGGCGGGCGTCACCTATGAAGCGAACGGCTGGCAGACTTCGCTGGTTTACGTCGAACGCGAGATCAGCGTCCGTTCGGGCCATGAGAACTATAACCAAGACGAGGACTTCGTCGGGTTTACCCTAACCATGCGGCACTAGGATCACACTGGCTGCCGGGCGCAGGGGATCGCCCCATGTCGATGCCAACCAGTCTTAACAAGCCGCGGAACCTGTGGCAGCCATTATGCATTGCCTCCGCGAGTTCGTATTGGAACGAGGCTTTGATGGGTGGCCACGGCACAGTCCGTAATGCCCTGCTCGCAGGCGGGGCGCTGGCGGCGACGCTGATCGGCGCTGGGTTCGCTGGCGCTCAGGAAGCGGGCGCTCCCGCCGACGCTCCCGTCACTTTTACCGATCCCAACGCTCTGACCAGTGAGACGCCGGCGCTGGATTTAAGCGTGCGCGACGATGCGGCGGTCCGCTTCTCGCCCACCAATAATCATGAACTGCCGGAGGTCGAAGGCCCTCGGCGCCTTGAACTCGAATTGTCCTCGGTCCGGGACGACGCGCCGGTGGACTTCGCTATCGCGCACCGCGCCACCCTTGGCGCCAACGCCGACGGCGACATCGATCGCCGGGGCAGCGGCTCGGAATTGCGGATTGGCCGCGGCCTAGTGGGTGAGCGCCAACGCAGCGAAGGCTCTTCGGTTTACATGTTCGTCGCTTCGGACAACGAAGCGCTGACTTGGCAGCCTGGGTCGCGCAGCGAGTTCGGCGGCCGCGGCGACGCCTTCGCGCTGCAGGAACGCGTCGAGGTTGGCGACATGTCGGCTGGCGTGACCTACGAACGGAACGGTATCCAGGCCTCGCTCGCTTACGTGGAGCGTGAGGAATCCACTCGCGTCGGCAACGAGAGCTACTCGCAGGACCAGAGTTTCACCGGCATCACCGTGACCATGCGCCGTTAGCGCGCTGAAGCCCCCGATACGCTGGACCTTCCCGCCCCCACCCGGCATGCTGTCGCACGGGAGTGACGCTTGGCCGGGGACCAACCCACCACCGTCGGCGGCGGCGCCGTCGCCGATTTCTCGGCGCTCGCGGCGGCAGAGCGCGGTCGCGCCGTCGCCGCCGTAGGGCGGCTCATTGAACGCTGCCGCGCCTGCGCGAGGGCGCATGGCGGACGCGTGTTCGATACTTCCGGCGACTCCGTGCTGATGCAGTTCAACAGCGTCGCAAAGGGCCTCGACGCTGCAGTCGAGCTGGCCTCCGATCCCGACCCGCCGATCCGTGCGGCGGTGCATCTAGGCGAAGTTACTGAATTGCCGGGCGGCGATCTGATCGGCCCAGGCGTGAGCGTGGCTGGGCAAATGCAGACACAGGCGCGTCCGGGCGGCGTGCTGGTTTCCGAGGCCGCGCGCAAGGCGCTGAGCGGCCCGCTGGCCGACCAACTGATCGTGAAAGGCGTCGTCAAGTTCGACAAAAGCGATGAGACGATCGCCGTCTACGAACTGCGTGTTGAACAACGCGTAGGCAGCGGCGGAGCCGAACGCGCACGACGGCTCACGCGCTTGGGCATTGCCGGCGGTGTAGCGCTGATCGCCCTAACCGTTGTCGCCGTGATCGCCTGGAATGTGCTGCGGCCACCGCCAGCGCCGCGTGTCGCGGTGTTCGCCCTGACCGCGCCCGACGATGTCGCGCTGCAAACGCTGGGTGTTGGCGTTTCTGACGATATTGGCTTGGCGCTGAGCGCCAGTGGAACTGAAACCGTTGCGCGCGCGACCGGCGACGCCGTTGGCGATCATGTGCGCCGTACGGCGCGAGCCCGCGCGCTCGGTGCGCGCTTGATGCTGGATGGCGGCGTTGAGCGCGAAGGACAAGCAACGCGGATCGCATTGACAGTGACGCGCGTGGCCGATCGGGCGGAATTGTGGTCTGCGGCATATGAAGGCGAAGCCGACGCCGAAGCCATGCGGCGCCGCGCGGCCATGGAGGCGGTCGGCGTATTGCGCTGCGCCGTCGATGCATCGCGCGGCCGGCGCAACACCAGCGTGGCGGTGCTGCAGCTATTGCTGCGCGCATGCGGCATGCAGGGCGCGGAGAACGCCGCCGAGCGCCGCGAGCTACTGACGCAAGCTGTCGCGCAGGCGCCCGACATTGCGATTGCGCACGCCCTGCTCTCCCTCGATGTCGCTGAAGCGAGCCGTCTGGCTTCGGCGGCGCAACGCGATGCGATGCGCGAGGAAGCGCGCCGCCATGCAGCGGAAGCGCTCAATCTGGACCGCAACCTGGGCGAGGCCTACCTCGCGCTTGAACGCATCGAAACGCGCCGCAACTGGGAGGCGCGGGAAACGGCTCTGCGCCACGGTTCTGAGCGCGACGAAGGCAACGCGGCGATCGCTGCCCGCCATGCGTTGCTGTTGGCCGAGACGGGACACATGGCCGAGGCCCTGGGCGCTGCGCAACGCAGCGCAGAACTCAATCCGCTCGCCGTCAGCGCCAAGCACGAATCCGCCTCGCTGATGTTGCTGACCGGCGATGTGGAGAGCGCACACGCTATCGCCGACGAAGTCGAGCGGACTTCGCCCTCTGATCCGGAGGCCTGGCTATTACGGCTGCGCGTGACCTTCTGGGGCGGCCGCTACGACGACGCGCTGGCGCTCATCGAAGCGCGGGACTCGTTGATGCAGTATGTGCGTGCGCGCCAGTGCTGGCGTCGCTCCGGTGAGGCCATGCGTTCCGATGGCGGCGCGCGAACACAGACCCAACGCATCGCCCAGATCGTCGACTGCGCGCGCAGCGGAGACTTGCCCGCGCAGCACGCGCTGATGGTGCTCGCCGCACTGGACGCGACAGACGATGCGTTCGTTCTGGCGCGCGAACTATTCGTGGACCAGCGCGGCGGTGGTCATCAGGTGCTGTTCGCGCCGCAGACGCGGGCGATGCGGCGCGACCCCCGCTTCATGCCGCTGATGCAGGACTTAGGTTTGCTGCGGCATTGGCGGCTGAGCGGCCAGTGGCCGGATTTCTGCCGCGAGCCGGGACTGCCCTATCGTTGCGACGCCGAAGCGCGCCGGCTGCTCTAATCCACAAGCAGGACGCATTCTTCCCACTTACCACCGGGCTGAATCGCTGCATGGTTTGTGACGGCTCCGATTCACTTTTCTTAAAGCGACTCGGCGCCCAATTACCCCAGATATGGTGGCCTCAGCGTCGCCAAATCCCTACATTTAGGGTACGTTTCGGGATCGAACGGGAGAGAGTGCGGATGGCTGGCGAAAACGGGGACAAACTGCCGGGGCTGAGAACGGCGTCGGTCGGCTACAAGCCGTTCCGCTACCCGTGGGCGTATGAATTCTGGCGCCGCCAGCAGCAGGTTCACTGGATGCCCGAAGAGGTCCCGCTCGGCGAGGACGTGAAGGACTGGGCTTCGAAGCTCTCCGACCAGGAGCGCAATCTGCTGACGCAGATCTTCCGCTTCTTCACGCAGTCCGACGTCGAGGTGAACGACAATTACATGGAGCGCTACGCGCGCGTCTTCAAACCGACCGAAGTGAAGATGATGCTGTCGGCGTTCTCCAACATGGAGACGATTCACGTCGCCGCTTACGCGCTTCTTCTTGAAACGATCGGCATGCCGGAATCGGAGTTTTCCGCCTTCCTCGAATATGAGGCGATGCGCGACAAGCACGATTTCATGCAGAAGTTCGGCGTCGACACGAACGAGGATATTGCGCGCACGCTCGCAATGTTCGGCGCCTTTACCGAAGGCCTGCAACTTTTTGCATCATTTGCGATGCTGATGAACTTCCCGCGCTTCAACAAGATGAAAGGCATGGGCCAGATCGTGACTTGGTCAGTGCGCGACGAAAGCCTGCACTGTGAAGGCATGATCAAGCTGTTCCACGCCTATGCGAAGGAAACCGGCGCGCTGACGGACGAGGTGAAGGCCGACATCGCCGAGTGCTGCCGCACGGTGGTGGCGATGGAGGACAAGTTCATCGACCTCGCGTTCGAGATGGGCCCTGTGCAGGGCATGACCGCGGACGACATCAAGCAATATATCCGCTACATCGCCGATTGGCGCCTGGGTCAATTGGGGCTGCCGAAAATCTACGGCGTCACCGAGCACCCGATCCCGTGGCTCACGGCGATCCTCAACGGCGTCGAGCACGCGAACTTCTTCGAAGCGCGCGCCACCGAATACTCAAAGGCCGCAACCAAAGGCGACTGGCACGGCGACGCCGGCGTATGGTCGAATTTCGACACGTTGATGGAGAAGCGCAAAGAAGCGAGCTGACCGCTGCCCTGTCGCCTCGCGGCCTTTGGCTTGCGGACAATGCGGCACGCTCGCTTAGACGCGACCGCACCGTCATCAAGCGACGAGGTTACTCAGCGGGAGTGATTACTGGCGGCGGGTCGTTCCAGGTCAGATGCGTAATGCGCCAGGCGCCATCCGGCCCCTTCGCGCCGACGAGCAAATAGTTTCCCTCGTAGGCATAATGTTGCCCGTCGTATTCAAAGCCCAGGTCGAAACGGCCCCAAAGCACGCCCCGATCACCTTCAACCTCAGCATCTGAGACACGATGCTCAAACCGCGTGACGGTTGTAACTGGAGCGTCGGCGGGAAACCACAAATCGCGAATCTCTTGTGCGCCGACGCGCGGCGTATCTCCATGATGGGGAAGCAATACCGCGGTCTCAGTGAATAGCGCCATCACGCCCTCCGCGTCGTTGCGCGCCCAATGTTCGACATAAGCTTGGTCGAGGGCGATGAGCGCGCGCCGCTCGGCAGCGGAATCCGCCTGCGTGCCGCAAGCCGTGGAGGCGAGCGACGCGAGAGCGATAATTGTAGTTTTGTACGACAGCTGGGAACTCATCGCCGAAGCCTATCACTCGCGCCAGGGCATGCACTCGCAGTCGTCTCTGCAGGTCGTTGGTTCGTCGCAAACCCCGTCACATCACAAGCTGCGTGCGCAACGCCGCACGCACATCGGCGTCAACTCCCAGTGCGTCTTCAAGATAGGCGTCGAGCGAACCGTGCTGCGCGCGGATCTCTTTCAGCCCCGCGTCTAAATATTCCACGTCAACGCCGAGCATGGGCCTTAACGCGTCCTCATCGATGCTGCGCCCCATCCGCCCTTCCATGTGCCGTTTGATGCGCGGCATGCGCGCCTCGACATCGATGGCCCGGTTGGTGAGCTCGTAATCGGTCAGAATAGTCGCCTCGTCGACGCCGAGCGCATGCAGCGTCAGCGCGCAGATCATGCCCGTGCGGTCCTTGCCCGCCGCGCAATGCACGACGGCGGGACCGCCTTCCTTGGCCAGTTCGGCAAACCACGTGCGGAACAAGGCGATATGGCGCGGATTGAACGGAAACCCGCGATAGGCGCCGCGCATGTACTCGCGGATGCTGTCGGCGCTTACGTCCCGCTGCATCAGCGCCACGAGGTGGGGCGGCAGGCCCGCCGCGCTCTCTTCGTCTTTGGCGATGGTTTGGCAGGCGGCGCCAGGCCAGCGGCTGGGCTCATGTTCACGCTCCATCGGCAAGCGCAGATCGAGCACGAAGCGCACGCCAAGCGCGTTCAGACGCACAATGTCGGAATCGGTCGCAGCATGGAACGATGCCGAGCGATAGAGTTTGCCACGCGCCACTCTTCCGCCGGCCGCGTCATAGCCGCCGAAATCGCGGAAATTGAGCACGCCCTCAAGTTGGACGAAACGATCGCGCTCGTCCGTCATCGAAACGGCGGCTCATCGAAGGCGCGCAGCTTGCGGCTGTGCAGGCGGTCACGCTGTTCCTTCAGCCGTGCAATCGTTTCTAGGCCAATCTGCAGATGTGCGCCGACGGCGCTATCGTAGAAGCGGTCGGCCACGCCAGGCAGCTTGATTTCTCCGTGCGCCGGCTTGTCGGAAATGCACAACAGCACGCCGTAGGGCACGCGCATGCGGAACCCTTGTGTGGCGACGCAAGCGCTTTCCATGTCGACCGCGATGGCGCGCGATTGCGAGAGCAGCTGACGTTCCTGGTTGTAGTTCAGCTCCCAGTTTCGGTCCGCATAGGACACGACCGTGCCGGTGCGCATGCGGCGGCGCAGTTCTTTCTCGTCGCCAATGGTCGCTGCTGCGGCCTGCTGCAGCGCGATCTGGACTTCGGCAATGGCCGGAATGGGCACATCGAGCGGCACGCGATCGTCGAGCACCTTGTCGCGGCGCAGGTAAGCGTGCGCCAGCACGTAGTCGCCGATGCGCTGCGTGTGGCGCAGCCCGCCGCAGTGGCCGATCATGAGCCAGCAGTGCGGGCGCAACACGGCGAGGTGATCGGTAATCGTCTTCGCGTTCGACGGACCGACGCCAATGTTCACCAGCGTGACGCCATCACCTTCCGGCGTGGTCAAGTGATAGGCTGGCATCTGATACTTCTGCCACGGCCCGGCGCACGCTTTCACTTCAGCGTCCGCGTATACGACAGCGATGCGGACCCTGCCAGGGCAAGAGAACGCCCAGCCTTTAGGCCCGTCTTTGACGCCGCGCGCCGCCCAGCGGATGAATTCGTCGACGTAGCGCTGATAGTTGGTGAAGAGAATCCAGGGCTGCACGTCGCTCCATGGCGTGCCGGTGTAGTGTTCGATGCGCTTGAGCGAATAATCCGTGCGCGGCGCGTCGAACAAGGCCAGCGGCCGCGCGCGATCGAGTCGTTCGATGCGCAACCCATCCACGACCGCGTCACCCACCTGGGTCAGCCGCGGATTTGGAAAATAGCGGGCGAGATCCTCGGCGGGCACGCTTTCAAACGCCGCGGCGCCGGCTGCATCGAGCACGAACGAGTACGGAATTTCGGTGTCGCTCACGCGCACGCTGAGCTCGACGCCGTAATCCTCGGTCAGCAAGTTCAGCTGCTCGAGCAAGTAGGCGCGATAATACGACGGCTGCGTGATTGTGACAGCGTATTCGCCTGGCCACATGAGCTGACCGTAGGCGCGCGCGAGCCGCGGCGCTGGACTGCTGGGCAAGTAGGTCACGCGCAGCTCGGGATAGCGAAACAACCCGCGCTCTTCGGCGCTCGGCGGCGTCCCCTTCTCCGCGAAGCGGCGCACCGCTTCGATCAGCGCTTTGACAGCGCTGGCATGCAAGCGTTCAAGGCGATCGACGGCTTCAGCGGGAGTCTTAGGGTCTTCCATAGCGGGAGTGTCCCGCGAACTGAGCGCGGGCCAAGTGCTCAGGGGACGCGCGGAATCGGATCGACCAGGCGCGAACGGCGGTAGGCGTCATGCCGGATCGTCACCGGGCCGGGCAGCAGGAAGCCAAGCGGCGAGCGATATTCATAGGTCGACTCGGTCATGATAATGCTGGTGCCCGGCGTCATCATCGCGGCCGGCAGAGTCACCGTCGAGTTGGCGACACGCGGCGCCATGCCTTGCCCCTCGCTCCAGACCACCCGCGCCGTCGTCGAATTCTGAATCGTGATGCTGCTGATGCGCATGTTCACATTGGCGCCTTCGTCCGGGAACATCAGCACGTCGAGCGCGGCCCACAAGCCCGAGACTTCCGAGTTAGACACTTCCGTATCGCGCGCAACCACATCCGCAATCGAAGCTGCCGCGTTCTGCACGCGCTTATTGGCAGTCAGCACGTCCAGCAGATCGACCGAGCCAAACAACAGAAAGATCATCATCGGCGCGATGATCGCAAATTCGAGCGCGGCGAGACCTTTCCTCGCGCGGACGAAACGGCGGAGACGCTGCGCTAGCTTCATTGATACGGCTCGTTGCGGAACATCATGGTGGTGACGAGTATCCGTTCGCCGCCCGAAATATTCTGGAACACCGGCTCAAACATCGGCGTCAGGATTTGCCAGCGATAGTAGGCGCGCACCACAACGATGTCAGAGGGCGCCCCCGGCGTGTAGCCAAAGCCTGCGGTCTGGAACTCGCCGTTCTGAATGGGATCGTTGGACGCGTTGTTGGCGTCGACGAAGGACGTGAAGCGCTTGACGTCGAGATAGAGGTTGTTCTCGCAGTCGAGCACAACGAAACGGTTTATTTCGCTGCAGATCTGATCGTGGATGTCGGCTTGCGACATGCCATCCATCTGTGCGCGGCCGGTGCGAATTTGGCGCGCAGATTCGGAAACACCCATATCGAGACTGGTCTGGGCGAACCCGATCATCGAGATTTCAGCCAAGCCTACCGTCAGCAGGAAGAACGGCATCGCGACGAGAACGAACTCAAGCGCGGCGGAGCCGCGCCTTGCTCGGCCAAAACGCCGAAAGGCTCTCATCCTGGGCAGTATGCGCGCGAACATGTCGCCTCCGGAACGCCCACTTTAGCGCCGAAGGGCTGATATTCCGTCAAACGAAAGCGTAAACGCCGCTTAACGCACCGAGCCGGCCGCGCGGCCTGTAATTTGTTCGTTGATGGCGGTTGAAGCCTCGCCATCGCCGATATCCGGCCGCGGCCGGCAAAGCGGCGTGCATTCCAAGCGCGCCGTTTCGACGCCCCGCGTGACCATCACAACGTCGGTTTCATCCGGCGACACGACAATGCGGCCCGAATAGAGCACGCGGCCGTTGGGACCGACCACAACGAGATTGGTGGAGCCGTACGAGCGGCCGGTGACAAAAAGGAAGCGGTCGTTCTGCACCGAAACCCCGGCGATCGCCGGGTTGCCGACGGCGACGCCTTCAGCCGGCTCGGAGAGGCGGCTCGGAAACGCCTGATCGAGCGCCACTCTTATATCGCGCGCGAATGCCGGCCCCGACGCGGCAAACACGCTCACTGCAGCAATTGCAGCAACGAAAAGGCGCGAGACGCGCATCGGCACATTCCTTCTGCTTCTGATAATAGGAGCTACGCGCCAATAGTTGCGGGATCGCTAAGACTGCGCGTCGGCGCGTGACATTACAAAATGCAGAATGCGCTGAAGTGCGCGCTTTTCTTAACGAAAAACACACCCTTTTCGTTGGCGCAAATCTTAAGGCTGCTCGCGTAGTGTCGGTATGCGTCTGGGATGGGTGTCGGGTGCGACATACCACCGGGCCGGTGAAAGCACTCGACAAAACGGAGCATGCAAATGTTGAAGCGTTTCCTGAAGAACGAAGATGGCGCCACCGCCATTGAATACGGCCTTATCGCGGCCCTGATCGGCGTCGCCATCATCGCGGCGGTGAGCCTCGTCGGCGACGAGCTGACCAACACTTTCACGGAAGTGTCGACCAAGCTCGCCGAGTAATCCTTCCCGCTTGAGGCGCGGCTGGAGACAGCCGCGCCTCATAGCGCCCTTATTTCCCTCCCCTCGCGCCGCCCCTCGGGCGGCGTTTTTCTTTTGTACTTGCATCTTAATACTTTTTCAGCGCGGCACAGGCACAGATGTCAGGATGCTTGTGATCTTGGCGCTCGCCGCTTTTGCCGGACTGCTGATCTACGCAGCGTGTTCCGACATCGCGCGCCTGATCATTCCCAACTGGGTCTCGATCGCCCTCGCCGCGGCATTTCCTGTCGCCGCGCTCGCTTCCGGCGCGTCGCTGGCGCAGATCGGCATTCACCTGTTGCTTGGCGCAGCCGTGCTTGCTGTCGGCTTCTTTCTGTTCGCCGGCAACATCATCGGCGGCGGCGATGCAAAGCTGGCCGCGGCGACAGCGACGTGGACCGGCCTCGGCGCGTTCGCGCCCTTCATGTTTTGGACGGCCGCATCCGGCGGCGTCATGGCGCTCATGCTCCTGGCGGCGCGTCAGTTCGTTAAGCAAGCAGAAACCAATCCACCGTTCGTGAACCGCCTGCTCAAAGAGCAGAACGGCATCCCGTACGGCGTCGCCATCATGTTCGGCGGGCTCATGGCGATCCCGCAGATCATGGTCGTTCTAGGTCGTTAACCCTGCCTTAGCCACACCATGGTCACTTCACCTGGGGTGCTTCGGGGACACGCGGGGAGTTGAGTATGTCAGCGCGTCAGCTGATCGTCTTGGTCGTAGCCGCGATTGCGGCTGTCGGTGCGCTGCTTCTGATCCGCGGCATGGGCGCCCGCGATACCGCCCCTGCTGAGGAGGTCGAGCAGATCGCCGGCGAGCAGGTTCTCGTCGCCGCGCGCGACATTGCGCAGGGCGCCGCGCTGACGCCAAGCGACCTGGCCGTGGCGTTGTTTCCCAGCCGGTCGGTGTCGCCGAGTTTTGTGCGCCTCTCCGCTCAACCCTCCGCGCAGGCTGACTTTGTCAACGCCGTAACGCGCCGCTCCTTCGTGCAGGGCGAGCCGATCACTATGAGCGCCGTCGTTCAGCCGGATGGCCGCGGCTTCATGGCGGCGCAGCTCGAGCCCGGCTACCGCGCGGTCGCCATCGAAATCGGCGCCGAAACGGCCGCTGGCGGATATATTCAACCAAACGATCGCGTCGACGTAATCGTCACCTCGCGGCTTCAGAACCGCGAAAGCGGCAGCGGCGAAGAAGTGCGCAGCGATATCGTGCTTGAGGATATCCGCGTGCTTGCGCTTGGCGACACGACGCAGACCCAAACGGATGGCGACGAGCCCCGGCAGGTCCAGGCCGGCGTCGCTGTGCTTGAGCTCACCGCGGAAGACGCGCGCATGCTCGCGCTCGCCGACGAACTTGGTACGCTCAGGCTCGCCACGCGCGGCGTGCAAGTGGAAACCGTCGGCATGGGCGGACAATCGAACGGCCGCTCGCTGACCCAGCAATCGGGCTCGGTGCGGATACATCAGTATGGCGTCGTCACTGGAGGCGGCCGATGAGCGCCGGAAAAACCATTCGCGCAAGCCTTGCCACGGCGCTTTCGGCGGCCGTGGCGTTTGCGCCTACCCTCGCCGTAGCGCAAGTCGAGCCGGCGGACGCGCCCACGTTGCGGATCACAAATGGCGGCGGCGTCCGCTCCGCTTCGCTGGTGCTCCCTTTTGGCAAGTCGGCGATCATCGACTTGCCAGCCGATGCGCGCGACATTCTGATCTCCAACCCGCAGATCGCCGACGCCACAGTTCGTACAGCGCGGCGCGCCTATGTGATCGGCCGCCAGCTCGGGCAGACCAACATCTTCTTCTTCGACGCGCAGGGCCGTCAGATCGCCAACGTCGAAATCCGCGTTGAGCCCGATGTCGAGCCGTTGAACGGCATTCTACGCCGCCACTCTTCTGAATCGCAGATCCAGGCTGAGGCGGTGAACGGATCCATCGTGCTCTCCGGTTCTGCGCGAAGCGCCGGAGAGGCTGATCGCGCTCGTCAGATAGCCACACAATATCTTGCGACTTCCGGCGGCGGCGGCGCCACCAGCGAAAACCGCATCGTCAACCTCGTTCAAGTCCAAGGCAGCGAACAGGTGCTGGTGCGCGTACGCGTGGTTGAGATGAGCCGCACGCTGGTGCGCCAGCTCGGCATCAACCTCAACTACGAGAACATGATCAACCAGTTGGTGGGCGAAGACGACTTCCTCAACCTGGCGACGCGCAACGGCTACTCGATCAACGGTTCGCTGTTGGGCGGCTTTACCGCTGCCGGCGGCGTCGCTCAGAACATTCTTCGCCCCAACAGCTATGCTTATCCGGGCGCCACGGTCGATCCCACCGTTACGACAGCCGACGCCGGTGTGGGCGGTTATCAATTCGATCCGACCACCGGCCAGGAAACCTGGGGTCCGGCGCACATCGAGAGCTCGCGCCGCACGGATGCGTCGATCGAAGCGTTTGAGCGCGCCGGCTTGCTCCGCGTACTGGCTGAACCAAACCTCACGGCGATTTCGGGCGAAGCGGCGCGCTTCCTGGCGGGCGGCGAATTCCCCGTTCCGGTCAATTCTGAAGACGGGCAAATCTCCGTCGAGTTCAAACCGTTCGGCGTCGGGTTGGCCTTCACTCCTGTTGTGATGTCGGGCGGCCGCATCTCGCTCAAAGTCGCGACCGAAGTGAGCGAGCTGACCTCTGAGGGCGCGATCTCCACCGGCGACACGCCAGTGCGCAACGCCGACGGCACGACGACGGTCATTCGCGGCATCACCATCCCTGCGCTGCAGGTGCGGCGCGCCGAAACGACGCTGGAAATGTCGTCAGGCAGCTCCATCGTTCTGGCGGGACTCATTCAAGAACGCACGCGGCACGCGCTCGAAGGCGTGCCCGGCGTAATGAACACGCCGATTTTGGGTTCGCTGTTCCGTTCGCGTGACTTCGTCAACAGCGAAACCGAATTGGTGATCATCGTGACGCCGTATCTGGTGCGCCCCACGAGCCCGGAAAATCTGCGCACGCCGGCGGACGGTTTCCGCAATCCGAGCGAAGGCGAGAGCCTGCTCGCTGGCCGGCTCAACTCCATTTATCGGTCTGGACGGAACGCCGGCGAAGAAGGTTCGGCGACGCTGCACGGCCCGCACGGACACGTGATCGAATGAGGCACGTCATGAAATCCCGCCTGCCCTTCTTTATCGCCGGTCTCTCCGCGCTCGGCGCGTGCGCTAGCGTGCCGCCGCCGCCGGAAGGCATCCGCGCTACGGCGTCCGCCGCCGACCTGCACCGGATTGAGGTGACGCAAAGCTCGGAGCGCATGGAAGTGCCCGTTGCCTCCGGTGATACCGCGCTTTCACCCGCATCGCGCGCGCATCTGCATGCGTTCGCTGGCGGCTACTTGCGTTACGGTCACGGCGCGCTGGTGCTGAGCACGCCCTCGGGTGGCGCCAACGCGGAGGCGGCGTCCGTGATGGCGAACGAAACGCGACGCGCGCTGGTCGACGCTGGCGTGTCCTACGCGGCGGTCGCTGGCTCCACTTACGATGCCTCCGGCCGCGCGGACGCGCCAGTCATCGTCAGCTTCTCACGCTACGAGGCGCACGCGCCCGACTGCGCGCCGTTGTGGGAACAAGACCTGGCGCACCAGAGCAACAACCAGCCGTGGGCGAGCTTCGGCTGCGCCACGCAAGCCAATCTAGCCGCGCTGGTGGAAGATCCGGCCGATTTGTTGCGGCCGCGGGCGGAAGACGCGCGCGACTCTGGCCGCCGCGACACTGTGATGGACGCCTACCGCGCCGGTGAACAAACCCACGCGCCGCGCTCAAGCGACGAGCGCATCGCCATCAGCAATGCGGTGCAATAAGGGCCTAGCATGAGCAATCCCGATCCCGCTTGGAACCTCGGCGCTGACGACGACTTCGTGCTTGAAGAGGACGAAAACTTCGGCATCGGCGAGCTTGAAGGCGTCGACGAGCTGCCGCCGTTCGATGCTGAAGCGGCGCCGGCGCCTGTCAGCGAG
>CALBSY010000007.1 GCA_937967725.1 uncultured Alphaproteobacteria bacterium
AAGCCCTTGGCGCGCATTTCGCCGGGATTGTAGATGTTGCGCAAATCGATCACGACCGGGGCCTTCAGCGCATCCTTCATGCGACCGAGGTCGAGCGCCCGGAACTGGTCCCATTCGGTGACGATGACGACCGCGTCGGCGTTTTGCACGCAATCATAGGGCCCGGCGGCGAAAGCGACATCCTTAAGCATGTGTTTGGCTTCGTTCATGCCCTCGGGATCGAACGCGCGGATGCGCGCACCCTCGGCCTGCAATGTCGGCACGATATCGACAGCGGGCGCATCGCGCATGTCGTCGGTGTTCGGCTTGAAGGTGAGGCCGAGAACGGCAATGGTTTTGCCCTTCACGTTGCCTCCCAGCGCGGCGATGATCTTCTGCGCCATCTTCTGCTTGCGCGCCGAGTTGACGCGCACCGTGGTCTCGATGAGTTCGATTGGCGCGCCGGCGTCGCGAGCGGTCTTCATCAGCGCTAGCGTATCTTTCGGGAAGCATGAGCCGCCATAGCCCGGGCCGGCGTTGAGAAACTTGCGCCCAATGCGATTGTCGAGGCCGATGCCGCGCGCGACTTCCTGCACGTTGGCGCCAACCTCTTCGCTCAGGTCGGCGATTTCGTTGATGAAGGTGATCTTCATCGCCAGGAACGCGTTGGCGGCGTATTTGATCAGTTCCGACGTGCGGCGCGCGGTGAACAGGATCGGCGTCTCGTTGAGAAATAGAGGCCGATACAGCTCGCGCATGCGCTCCTGCGCGCGCGGATCGTCAGTGCCGACAACGACGCGGTCCGGCCGCTTGAAGTCGTTGATGGCCGCGCCCTCACGCAGGAACTCGGGATTGGAAACAACCGAAAACTCCGCGTCTGGCCGCGCCTTCTTGATGATCGCCTCCACCTCATCGCCGGTGCCGACGGGCACGGTCGATTTGGTGACGACGACAGTGTAGCCATCGATCAGCCCGGCGATTTCCTCAGCGGCAGCGTAAACGTACGTGAGGTCGGCGTGGCCGTCGCCGCGGCGCGAGGGCGTGCCGACGGCGATAAACACCGCGTCGGACTCGCGGATCGCTTTGCTCGGGTCGGTGGTGAAGAACAGCCGTCCTTGCTCGACATTGTCCTTGACCAGATCGTCGAGGCCCGGTTCGAAAATTGGAATCTCGCCTTTCTGAAGCCGCGCGATCTTGGCTTCGTCCTTGTCGACGCAAGTGACGATATGGCCGAAATCGGCAAAGCATGCGCCGGACACCAGGCCCACATAGCCTGTGCCGATCATGGTCACGCGCATGGATCAAATCTCCTGATTGTATTTGCCAACCTCGGTGAACTTGGCGAGGCGCGGCTTCACTTCATCGCGGAACAGCGCCTTCATATCCTCGTCGCTGCTCATGCTTTCAACAACGACGACGAGTTCGGGCTTGTTCGAGGACGCTCGCACCAGCACCCACGCGCCATCCTCCAGTGTAACGCGCGCGCCGTTCACGGTGTTCACGTCGCGGATGGCGCGGCCGAGAATCTTCTCGCCGTTTTGGGCGGCTTGCTGATATTGCGCCACCACTTGCTCGACGATGGCGTATTTTTTCTCGTCGTCGCAGTGCGGGCTCATGGTGAGCGAGGTGTAGCTCTTGGGCAGCGCCTTCTTGAGCTCGGAGAGCTTCTTTCCCGGATTGCGATCGAGCATTTCCAGCACCGCGGCGGCGGCGACGATGCCATCGTCGTAGCCGAGCCCGATCGGCTGACGGAAAAAGAAATGTCCGCTCTTCTCGAAGCCGGCGAGCGCCGACAGCTCCGTCGTACGGCGCTTGATATAGGAGTGGCCGGTTTTCCAGTAATCGACCTTTGCGCCATTGGCCCGCAGCACAGGGTCCACAGCATAGAGTCCGGTCGACTTCACATCGGCGACGAACGTGGCGTTCTTGTGCTCGGCCGAAAGATCGCGCGCCAGCATCAGGCCGACCTTGTCAGCAAAGATCTCCTCACCTTCGTCATCGACCACGCCGCAGCGGTCGCCATCGCCGTCGAAGCCGAGCGCGACGTCGGCGCCGTGCTTCTTCACGGCTGCGGCCATGTCGTGAAGCATTTCGCTGTCTTCGGGATTGGCGTTGTAGTGCGGGAAGGTCCAGTCGAGCGCCGTGTGCAGGGCAACTACCTCCACGCCCATGCGCTGCAGCGCTTCCGGCGCGAAGGCGCCGGCGGTGCCGTTGCCGCACGCCGCGATCACTTTAAGCGGGCGCGTCAGCTTCACGCGGCTGACGATATTCTCGATGTAGCGCTCACGCATGCCTTCGATGCGCGCATAGGCGCCGCCCGGACGCTCCTTAAAGGCGCCTCCGAGCACGATCTCTTTCAGCCGTCCCATTTCGTCAGGGCCAAAAGTAAGCGGCTTGTCCGCGCCCATCTTGACACCGGTCCAGCCATTTTCGTTGTGACTAGCGGTCACCATCGCCACGCAGGGAATGTCGAGCGCAAACTGCGCGTAGTACGCGGTGGGCGAAAGCGCGAGGCCGATATCGTTGACCTCCATGCCTGCCTGCATCAGGCCGAGCGTCAGCGCCTGTTTGATCGACGTGGAATAGAAGCGGAAGTCGTGCCCCACCACGATCCGCGGGGCGACGCCGAACTCGTGGATCAGTGTGCCGAGGCCCAACCCCAGCGCCTGCACGCCGAGCAGATTGAGTTCGGGCGGCTTGTCGTTGCCCTGGATTCCGAACCACCAGCGCGCGTCGTATTCGCGGAAGCCGGTCGGCTTCACCAGCGGCAGCGCCTCAAACTCGGCTGTGTTGGGAGAAAGGCTGGCGCGCGGCGCAGGCAGCATGGGCTCGTCCGTGGTGGCGTAAGGGGAGGGAAACGGGCGGTTTGGGCGAAAAGCCGGGAAAGTTCAATTGGCCGCCGTGCTTTGGGTGAGTGGAAGAACGCGAATACGCGTGATCTCAAGTCCATAATTCTGGTCGTCATTGGGCGTGAGCGCCCTGAGCCCGATGGCGTTGGGCCCAGCATGCGGCGGCAGCCGGAAGCGAATGGTGGCGGGCTGCGGCGGGATATCCCGGCTAACCCACTGTGCCGGGCCGGCGCCGCGCAGGCTGACGGCGAGGCCGGAAGCGGTATTCACGGCCGAGGGAACATAACTCACTTCAATCGTCACGGGGCGGTTGTCCATGCGCGCGGCGTCGTCTGGCGTCAGCAAGATGCGGACGCCTTGTTCTTCCGGCGTCGGCTCCGGCGCGTCGGGACGCACTGCGATGCGCAGCGTGCGGGCGCGCCCGAGCCAATCGCGGATCACGGTCATTTCCTGTTCCGGCGCGGGTGCGGGCGCGTCAAACGCTTCTCCGGCGTAGACCAGCGCGCCCTCGGCGTGCTGCGCAGCTGCCGGCGCGGGCTCGCGCGGCCACGATTGCGGCTTGACGCTGATAGCGATCAGCAAGGCCGCGGCGAGGATGGCGAGCGGGTAAAAGATCAGCGGATGGAACAGCCAATGGCGCATGGAAGCGCGGTGTAGCCGCTTGCACCGCGGCGAGCAAAGCGCTTCCGCTCTTGACGCACGCGGGCCGGGCTGAAAGGCAGACGCT
>CALBSY010000008.1 GCA_937967725.1 uncultured Alphaproteobacteria bacterium
AGCAGTGGTCAAATCGCCACGACTTGCCATGAGCCTTTCTACGGTCGCGCGGACGGGATTAACCGCCTTCGCCAAGGGTCTCGCACGCGAGTGCATTGCGGACAACGTGACTATCAACAATCTCTTACCGCAGCACTTCGATACCGACAGACAGAAATACATGGCCCATCGCATCATGAAAGATCGCGGGATCTCGTTCGAAGATGCTCGTGCGCTTCAGGTAAAGGCAGTTCGGGCGCGCCGATTTGGGCAGCCAAACGAGCTTGGGGACGCTTGCGCATTCCTAAGCTCTGCTCAAGCCGGGTATATCACCGGGCAGAACATACTCATGGATGGAGGGAGCTACGATGGCCTCATGTGAGCGCCTTTAACTCGCCGCATGCTACTAGTCTCTCAATTTCATTGGTTTCTATGCCGTTCTCCTTTAGTACTTCTCGGCTATGCTCGCTCAGAGCTGGGGGCGGGCGCCGAAGGGACAAAGGCGTGTCAAAGCGCCAGAACGCTCCGATTTGCGTGAGCTTGCCCAGCTCTGCGTGCTGATACTCCGCAACTAGACCCACATTACGGTTCTCAGGGTCCCCCAGAAATGACTCTAACTGGCCGGTGCGCACTGGAGCACTCGGCACACCGAGAGAAGCGAGCTGTTCTAACGCGCGCTTGCAATTCTTGAAGGAGCACCAGCTGACCGGATCACCGCCCACAAGCGTGTCGAAGGCCTCCCGTTCTTCGCGTTTCAGCGCCGCAACCGCGATCCAACCGTCGGCGCACGCATAGATCCTATGATGACTCCCCACTCCCGTCTGACCGGCGTCGAGAGACTTTATAGGCGTTATACGCCCATCCGCATAGGCGATCGCTTCGCTCACCGTCAAAAGCGTCGCTCCCAGCAAGGACGAGGATACGTGCTGACCTTCGCCGACCCGAAAACGGTGATAAAGCGCGAGCAGAGTTGCAAACACAGAGGACAGCGCCGCAAGATAATCAGTCACCCCAAAGCGCAACCACATGGGCGGGTTGCCCGCGCCGCCGCCATTCTCCACCTCCCATCCGCAGGACGCCTGAAACATCTGATCGTAGCCCGGCCATCCGGCGCGAGGGCCCAACGGACCATATGAGCTGACATGACAGGTTATGACTTTAGCGTTCGTTTTCCGCAGTGAGACTGGATCTATCCCCAGCTTGCGCGCCGCTGGCATACGCACGTTATGATGAACGATGTCGGCCCAACATGTGAGCTTTTCTAAGATTGGGCGCGCTTGTGGACTATTCAATTGAAGGGCCAAACCACGCTTACCGCGCTGCGTGCCGCAAAAGGCTCGCTCGATATAGCGCATCGCGTCCCCGCCGACGGGCTCGACTTTGATCACATCCGCGCCCAGATCAGCCAGCATCATTGTGGCGAAGGGGCCGGCAAGATAGGCGCCTAAATCCAGTACCCGGACGCCGTTCAGCGGGGGCGATGCAGGCGCGCGAGGCGCTACGTCTGCTGGCTCTCGGCGCTCGTCGAAAATACGGCCCGCATCGCTGTTCAGCGGCCGCAGGGGCCCGATAACACGACATTGAGGCTCGGTATGGACAGCGGATCCGGGTTGCAATGTAACGCCTAGCACCGGATCATCGACTTCGACGACGTAGCCGTTGCACCGCGCTTGCTGATCAAAATAAATTCGGCCAAAATCCGCCGCTGGCTGCGCCGCCACATCGTGGGCCCAGAGGTGCTCAAGCCATTCCTGCGCCGGCCGTGTCGCGAAGATTTCCTTGTTGGCGCCAAAATTCGGTGCGGTGTGGTTCTTGCCCCAGCGAGCATTCGCCGCGGCAAGCTTGTCAGATCCCAGCCGCTTCAACTCAGCCTTCATCCAAGGCGCCCCGTCCGGCGAATAATGCACATGAATCCAGCGGCCATCCGCGCACTGGTGAATTGCAACCGCGAGATCTTTGTCGAGCCCTTTGGAAAACGATGGCGAAGGACGCTCCGCCCTCGCCCAATGCATTGTCATCGGAGCCAGCGCCGCTTGCGCCAAGCTGGTGTGAGCCACACCGCCCGCCCCATCGCGTTGACGCGCAATCAACCGAGCCATAACCCCGATCGCGCAAAACCATGACGCTAGCCAGTTCGCAAATGGCATGCGTATGAAAACCGGGCCGGTCCGGTGCCCTGGTTGCTCATCCAGAAGACCGAGGCGCGCCAGCACCAGCGTTTCGCGCCCCGGCTCCTCGCAGAGACGATGGCCGCGTGGCCATCCAGTCACCCCGCTTACGATCAATCCAGGAAACGCTTGTGCAAGCCGCTCATCGTCGATGCCTATCAACGCCGCCTGGCTCGGCGTCCTGTCATGAATCAACACGTCAGCGTCGGCCAGGATCTCCTGGAGCTGCTTGCTTCCAGCCGCGCTGTCCAGATCAACGGCGACACTGCGCTTTCCACGATTCCAAACCGCGAAACCCGCCTCGCCCCGCTGCGGATCACCATTGGGCGGTTCGATCTTCACGACATCGGCGCCAGCCTCAAGCAGAAGCAACGCCGCCACCGGCCCTGCGATACCCGTCGAGAGGTCTACGACGCGTGTCCCAGCGAGAATCCCGTCGGGGCTTGGCATCACGGCCGCCCCGGCACAGCCGAACGGCGCATGTGCGGCGGGGCGGGCTCTGACGCGTCAAAGTCGATCTCGACTTCCGCGCCGTTCGGGTCGTTGAAAAACACTTGCCAAGTGCTGAAGGGACGCGGCGTTCAGCAGCGCCAGAGTGTCTGCGAGACCTTCCCCATAGACCGCAATGTGATCAATCACGCCTCGCGGTTCGTCGGGCAGCTCATCCACGGCCACGACATGCAGCACGGCTTGGTCAGCCGCATAAAACCATATCCCGGCAACGGGGAAATCAGGACGCGGCCCCACCTTCAGCCCCAACTTCGAGTAGAAATCTCGTGTCTCTTCAAGGCGA
>CALBSY010000009.1 GCA_937967725.1 uncultured Alphaproteobacteria bacterium
GGTTAAGGGGGGAGTAGTGCGGCTCGCTCCAGCGAGTACGCGCCACGCTCAGGATCGGCGCGGCGCCCCCGGTGATGTGCACGATCAGCGCTTCTTCTCTGCGCGGCAGGCGCTCCAGAACGGAAGCAATGCGCGGCGCCCATTCAGGGTCGTCACGGCCATTCGCGGCGATGGGCACGGAGAACGAGACGTCGCTCTCTTCCGGGATGCAAGTGTCGTCGGAACAGACGACGAGATAGACGTTCGCGGCAAACTCCGCCGACGATCCAGGCGCGGCGTTAGGGCTCGCGCGCAGCTCAACCGGCAGCAGCACTTCGTCTGAGTAGCCGTAATTGACCAGCCCCGCAGCGACGATCGACTCCGGCGCCGGCCACTGAATTTCGCCGGCCTGCCAGCCCGGCGGCAGCGTCCAGGTGATTTCCGCGGGTTCGCCGGCAGCGCCCGGATTGCGCCAGTAGGTGTGCCAGTGCTCGCGGATGCGCTGGCGCATCACGACGGTGAAGATCTCGCCCGGCGCCACCGCCGCGCGCGCCGAATGGAAGCTCACCTCGACCATCGGCGGACCGCCGAAAGTCTGCGCCGCCGCTGGCGCAGCGCACAACGCGAAGATGAAAGCGAGCGGCGCAAAGAAACGAAGCATCGGCCAGCGGGATACCTGCTTGCCCACGCTCACGCCAATGCGGCGCGCTCGCGCGGGGCCAAGAAAAAGCGCCTCCCCCGGTTGGGAGCGGCGCTCTTTCCTACGTCCGTGAGACGCGATCAGTTGCTGAGCGGGGTCGACGCCTGGATACGGGCGGCGCGGCTCAGGATTTTCGGCCACAGGCCGAGCGACAGCAGGTGCGCGTGCATGACCGCCGAGACGCCCTTGTCGCGGAGTTCGATGTAGGTGTCCTTCGGCAGCGCATTCAGCTTCTGCTCGGAGACGCGCAGGTACTCGCCGATCTTCATCGGCTCGTCCGGCGTGCCGTCCGGCTTCGCCCGCGGCAGGGCCAGAGGCGTGAGTTCGAACAGGTTATGTTCGTCCATCAGCTTGATGAATTCCTGCGTGCGCCGGCCCAGAGCATCGAATTCACGGCAGAACTGGATCGCATCCTGGGTATAGCGCGACGGCTGGTCGCCCTCGAAGAACGGCAACTCGGGCGTCGACGACAACATCTTGGCGGCGCGGTCGATGCAGACCAGCACGCGGTCGCCATCCCGGCTCTCCTCCTGCTGCTTCGCTGCTTCGCCGCCCGCGATGATCGGCAGGAACGGATAGCGGCGCGCAAAGGCCGGCAAATACACCTCCGGGTCGAGCGAGCCGTCGGCCCCGAGGAACACGTTCATGCCGGTCCGCAGACCCATCACGGCAAGCGGCGTCTTCGTTTGCGTGTCGAAGATGATCGGATAGCAAACGGCTGCAAGCCCGAATTCATCGACCGTCAGCGGCACCAGGTGCGTTTCCGCCAAAAACGAAAACGGATTGGATACCTGACTCACGCCAAGCGAACGGTGCTTCTCGATCGAGAGCGGTTCGAGCTGACGATAGAATAGAATTTTGCCGAGCGTCTGCTGGCCGCCACTGGCGGTCGTCATGGGTTTCTCCGCGAGTTCCCTACCACGGCTGCTCTCCAACCACGAAAGCGGCCAATCCGCAACAGCGGAGCGCAAGCCAGCTGCCTTGGCGACGCTTTCCTCGCGAACATCGCGTTGCTATGTCCGTTCGCCGCGCCGGTTTGGCGCAGCATGTGAGGGGCTAAATGCGGTTCGCGGCCTGGGCAATGACGCTGGCGCTGGTGCTGACGGCGGCCGCGTGCGGCCCGCGACGTCCCCAGCCGATGACGGCGTTCGAGGGACGCCTCAACGACTGGACCCTTGAGATCCTTTCCGACAGCCCGGAACTAGCAACCCAGGCGGGCGTGTCCGGGGAAGCGGCAGGCGGCGCCTACAATAGCCGGCTCGACGACCGGTCGGCACTGGCGCTTGAACGCCGTCGCAGCGCCGCTGTTCGGCGCTACGCTGAATTGCGCGCCGTGGATGTCAGCCGGCTCGATGATGCCGACGCACTCACCTACGCGATCCTGCGCGCGCAATTCGAAGCCGCGGCCGGCGCCGCGAGCTTCGAATACGGCGATTTCAATCCGCTCGGCAGCGTAACGCCGTATGTGCTCAATCAGATGGACAGTGCGTTCATCAACCTGCCGATCTTCCTCGACGAACGCCACGAGATCGCCAGCGCCGCCGACGCCGAGGCTTATCTCGCCCGGTTGCGTGCAGTCGCCGTCGGCATCGACGCGGAAACGGCGCGCGCGCGCGCCGGCGCCAATCGCGCCGGGCGACCGCCGGCGTGCATCATGGACTCGACGTTGGCGATGCTGCAGGAAACCCTCGAAACGCCGCTGGGCGAACAGATCTACATTACCGGCCTGCGACGCAAACTGGATGCGCTTGCTGCGGCCAGCGACGAGGCATCGCGCGCAGCGACTCAGCAGCGAAACCAACAAATTCTGGCTCGCGCTGAAGTCATCGTGCGCGACGAAATCCTGCCCGCGCACCAACGCGCCGCCTTTTTCGTGCGCTCCGA
>CALBSY010000010.1 GCA_937967725.1 uncultured Alphaproteobacteria bacterium
CCACCGAAACCGCAGAGCACTTCGCCCATGCGCTTTCTCTCATCGATGTGTGCGGACTCGCTTTCGTGCACGCCTTCCCGTTCAGCCCGCGCGAGGGCACGCCCGCCGCGCGCATGCCGCAGGTGGAGCGCCGCGTCGTGAAGGAACGCGCAGCACGCCTGCGCACAGCTGGCGCCGCTGCGCTCGTGCGACACCTCGACGCGTGGGTCGGGCGCGAAGCTGTCGGCGTGGTCGAACGCGAGGGTTTCGCGCGCCTGCCGGATTTCACTGCCGTGCAACTTCCCCTCTCCCCTGCAGAGAAGGGACCGCGCGTCTGCTTGCACTTCACCGCTCACGATAACCAGCACCTGATCGGCGTAGCCGCATGATCTGGGGTCTGTTCGACAAGAAGAAGGACGCCGACGAGCAGGCCGCGTCCACGGGCCTGTTCGACGGCCTGCGCAAATCCTCGGCGAAGCTCGCCGACAGCTTCAGCGCGGTCTTCACTAAGGAGAAACTCGACGCCGCCGCGCTCGATGACCTCGAAGAAGCGCTGATTGCTTCCGACATGGGCGCGTCCGCCGCAGCGCGCATCGCCGCCTCGCTGGCCGAGCAACGCTTCAGCAAGGAAAACGCCCAGACCGAAGCGCGCGAAGCCCTGGCCGCGGAAGTCGCGCGCATCCTTAAACTGCGCGAAGCCGAACTCGACCTCACTCAAGGCCCTAAGCCGCGCATCGTGCTGGTGATCGGCGTCAACGGCTCGGGCAAAACAACCACGATCGGCAAGCTCGCCAAAAATCTCACCAATGCCGGCGCCAAGGTCGTCATCGGCGCCGCCGACACCTTCCGCGCCGCGGCCATCGAGCAATTGAAAGTCTGGGCGGATCGCTCGGGTGCGAGTTTCGTCGCGTCAGCGCAAGGCGCAGACGCTGCCGGCGTCGCCTACGAAACCGTGGCGCGCGCCAAGGAAGAGAACGCCGACGTCGCGCTGATCGACACGGCCGGGCGCCTGCAGAACAAGTCGGAATTGATGGCCGAATTGTCGAAGATCGTGCGCGTCATGCGCAAGCTCGACGAAGACGCTCCGCACGAAACCCTGCTCGTGCTCGACGCCACTGTCGGTCAGAACGCGTTGTCTCAGGTTGAGAGTTTTCGCTCCGTCACCGACATCACCGGTCTGGTCATGACCAAGCTCGACGGCACCGCCAAGGGCGGCGTGCTGGTCGCGCTGGCGCAACGCCACGCCATCCCGATCCACTTCATCGGCGTCGGCGAAAAGGCGGAGGACCTGCAGCCCTTCGAGGCCGCGCGTTTTGCGCGCGCCCTCGTCGGCCTGCCGTCCAACTGAGATCATAGCGCCTGCACCAGCAGAGCGAGCGCCAGCACCGGCGCCAGCGTCGCGCCGCTCTCGAGCAGCACCACGAACAACGAAGTGATGAAACGAGACATGACGGACCTCACGCAACGATGGCTGCGGCGGCGGTCGCCGCCTGAATAAGGATGACGCCGACCACGACGCTCGAAAGCGCCAAGCTGGCGAGACGAAGGCTGAGGGGAAAGGCGTTCGGCGCGTAGCGCGCGTCGCGCGGCTCATAGTGTAACATGACGTAGTCTCCTGGTCGGAAGCCACATCTGGTGCGCCGGCGGCGCTGCTACGAACGAGCTTTAGGCGACGTCGCTGTGAGCCAAATTCACAGGCGGCTGGGCCTATTCAGCCACCCGCACTGGCAGCGGCACGTTGCAGACATTGATGCGCCCGGTTGGATCGACGAAGAAGTCCTCGGTCCGCGTGCGGCGCGACTGGATCAACTCGCGGAACGAGGCGCTATCGGTGCGCAACGCTTCGAGATTCGTGCGCTCCGCTTCCGGAACCTCCGACGCTAGCCGAACGCTGCGGATCGGCGTGCGCTCCTCCGCCGTTTCGTAGAACCCGAGCGCGCCCGTGCCGCGCGGCAGCGCCGTCAGCACTTCCATGCCCTGCACGATGCGGCCGACCATGGCGAGGTTGCGGTCGAGATGCCGCGGCGACTGGCCGATCACGGTGTACAGTTCGACCGAGTTGCCGGTGTTGGGCGGATTTTCCCGGCCGACGCCGACCGCGCCATAGCAGTGCAGCATCCACGTGTTGCCGCGCCCGTCACGCCCAGCCCAGAAGCCGTTGGTGAATCCGGTTTCGCGCGCGTACGAGTCCGGATCGGGTACAGGCGTACACGGCAGGCCGGATGCGGAGCGATAATATTCCGCCGCCTCGATCTCCTGTTGCGCCGCGCCCATATCGCGCGGATCACCTTCAGCGCGGCCCCATTGCACCACGTAATTGTCCTGCACGCGCAGGATCGCAGCGCCATCCCAGTAATGCGCGCGCGCCAGCGCGCGCACGTTCTCAGTGTGCTGCGGCGAGAAATCGGGCGACAGCTCGATGATCACGCGACCAGCGTCGAGTTCCATGTAGACCGTGTTCTCCGGATCGAGCGTGCGCCAGTCAGACGCCGGCGCTTGTTCGAGAATCTCGCCCATGGTCCGCGCTGGCGCTTGCCCATCGGCATCGGACGCCGCGGTCGCGCACGCGGACAGCGCCGCCAGA
>CALBSY010000011.1 GCA_937967725.1 uncultured Alphaproteobacteria bacterium
CCGCGGCGCTGTCGATGCTGGCGCAAAAGGTCGTGACGCTCGAGCGCTGGCGCGATTTGGCGGCGGCGGCGCGCGGAAACTTCGGCACGGCGCGGCTGATGCGCACGTTCGCGCATGCCGCCGACGGTTTCGAGGGCTGGGCCGACGATGCGCCGTACGATCGCATCGTCGTCAACGCGGCGCTGGAAGACTTGCCGCTAGCGCTGCTCGATCAGCTTAAGCCTGGCGGCGTGCTGCTCGCACCGGTCGGCGATCAGAACCAGCGTTTGATCCGCTATCGCAACGGAGTGCGCGAGGACTTGGGCCCGGTGAAATTCTCTCCGATCGAACGCGGCGTTCCCGAAGAGGATTCGCCGCCTGCGGCTTGAGTTTGCGCAAAGGGCCGATTCTCGCGGACAACTGAGGCATGATGCGCGCCGGTTTTCTCACCGCGCTGTTGGTTTCGGCCTGCGCCTCGGCGCAGCCGGCGCCGATTTCGTATGGCGGCTCGGGCGCCTCGCCACCGGTCGCCAGTCGGCAAACACCCCCGCCTGCAAGTTCGCGTCGACCGCCCGCGCAAACGCCTGTCCGTGCGCCGGCGCCGGATGTCGAGCCTGATTGGGCTGACGGCGAAGGCACGCCGCTTTCGGCTTACGCGTTGCAGCCCGGCGATGCGCAGCCGTTCGACCCTGCAAATCTGCCGCGCACGCATCGCGTTGGCCGCAACGAGTCGCTCTACGACATCGCCGCGCGTTACCAGGTTCCGCTGCGCGCGCTGATCGATCAAAACCGGCTTGAACCGCCGTACGCGCTCACGCCCGGGCGCGAGCTGGAACTGCCGCCGCCGCGCATGCACACGATCGCGCGCGGCGAAAGCTTGGAGGATGTTGCGCGCCGCTACAATGTGGATCCGCGTTCGTTGGCCTTACTCAATCGGATGCAGGCGCCGTACCGTGTGCGGCAGGGCGACCGCATCGTGCTGCCGGCGATGGCGCGCGCGTATGCGGGCGTCCCGCCGGCCGAAAGCAGGCAATCAGCAAGCTCGCAAGATGCGCCGAACCCGAATGCACGCTTTGCGTGGCCGCTGCACGGAGAGATCGTTTCGCGTTTCGGCGCACAGCCGGGCGGCGGTCGGCTGGATGGCGTTGAGATCGCCGGGCGCGAAGGCTCGCCCATCCTGGCGGCGGCGGACGGCGATGTCGTGTATGCGGGCTCGGATCTCGACGCGTACGGCACGTTGGTCTTGGTGCGCCACGCCGACAATTACGTCACCGCCTACGGTTACGCGCGGCGCGCATTGGTGCGGGAAGGCCAGCGTGTGCGCGCCGGCGAGCCCATTGCCGAACTGGGCCAGCGCCCCGACGGGCGTGCGCGGCTGCTGTTTCAGGTTCGCCAAGGCGCGTCCGCCGTTGACCCCGCGCCCTTGCTAGGCGGGTAAGCTGCGGCGAAACGGCGCGCGGGGGCGGCTGGCTTCGATTGAAATGGCGGCGTGCCTAGATATAGTCCGCGCCGTCTCGGGGCGGGCCCCCGACGGCTCTTCCCTCAGGTCCTGCGGCGATCGCCGCTTCTAGCGCGGATCAATGTTCATTTCCGACGCTTACGCAGCAGCCGGCGCCGGCGCACCCGGCGGCAGCATTCTGATGCAAATCCTGCCGCTGGTTCTGGTGCTGGTGGTGTTCTACTTCCTGCTCATCCGCCCCCAACAGCAGGCGCGCAAGCGCCACATGGAAATGATCGCCGCGCTGAAGAAGGGCGACATCGTCGTCACTTCCGGCGGCATCATCGGCAAGGTGAAGTCCGTCGCTGAGGACGAAGCGCGGCTTGAGCTTTCGCCGAATGTCGAGGTGCGCGTTGTGCGCGGCACCATCGCCGAGGTGCGCTCCAAGACCGAGCCTGCGCCGGCCAACGATTCCAAAGCGGGTTAGCCCCATGCTGCAAGTCGCGCGATGGCGCATCATCCTGGTCGCGATCGTCACCGTGCTTGGCATCGCTTTCGCACTGCCGAACTTCCTGCCCGAGCGCATGCGCGACAGCATGCCGGGCTTCCTGCCGAATCAGGCGATCAATTTGGGCCTCGATTTGCGCGGCGGCTCGCAGCTCCTGCTGGAAGTTGATGTCGCGACGCTGCAGCGCCAGCAGTTGGACAATGTCGCCGACCAGATGGCGTCGGCGTTGCGGGATGCCGAACCGGCCATCCGCTACACTGGACGCGGAGTCGTCGGCGACGCCGCGCGCGTGCGCTTAGTCGACGCCACGCAGATGGAGCGCGCACGCACGGTGTTGCGCCCGTTGGCGCAATCCAGCACCGGTCCCGGCGAGATCATGACCTTCAACGAAGGTGAGGATGGATTGATCGAGGCGCGCCTCGCCCCGGCGCATTTGCGTGAGTTGAGCCGCCAGGCGGCGCAGCAATCGATCGAAGTGATCCGCCGCCGCATCGACCCAACCGGCACCAGCGAAGTGACCATCGTGCGCCAAGGCGACGACCGCATCGTGGTGCAGGCACCGGGCGTCACCGATCCCGAACAACTGAAGGAGCGCATTGGACAAACGGCGCTGATGACGTTCCATTTGGTGCGCGAAGTTTCGCCGGAGGAAGCGTCCACCGGTCGTCTGCCGCCGGGCACCATGGCGGTGGGTCCTTATCCGGAAATCGGCACCAGTTCTGAAGTCGTGGAGCGGCGCCCGCGCTTGACCGGCGAACATCTGACGCGCGCCAATCCGTCTACCGATCCGCAGACCAACGAATTCGTGCTCTCCTTCCAGTTCGATAGCGAAGGCACGCGCATCTTCTGCCGTATCACACGCGAGTATGTGGATCAGCGCTTCGCCATTCTTCTGGACAATCAGGTGCTGACCGCGCCACGCATTAACGAGCCGATCTGCGGCGGATCGGGACAGATTTCTGGCAACTTCACCGCGCAAAGCGCCAACGAACTCGCCGTCATGCTGCGCGCGGGCGCGCTGCCGGCGCCGCTCAGCGTCATCGAAGAACGCACCGTGGGCGCCGGTTTGGGCGCCGACGCAATCCAATCGGGCACGACGGCGTCGCTTATCGCGGGGGCTGTGACACTCGTTTTCATGGTGCTCGCGTACGGACTGTTCGGCGTCATCGCAGTCATTGCGCTGCTGGTGAACGGCGTTCTGATCGTCGGCGCCATGTCGATGATCGGCGCAGCGCTGACGCTGCCAGGCATCGCCGGCCTCATTCTCACCATCGCCATGGCCGTCGACGCCAACGTGCTCATCTACGAACGCATGCGCGAAGAGGCGCGCGCCGGGCGAGGTCCGGCGTTGGCGATAGACGCCGGCTTCAACCGCGCGATGATCACGATCTTCGACGCCAACCTAACCACGATCCTGGCGGCGCTGATCCTGTTCCAATTTGGCGCTGGGCCCGTGCGCGGCTTCGCCTGGACGCTGTCGATCGGCGTCATCACCTCTGTGTTCACCGCCGTCATGGTGACGCAAATCATGATCGCCTGGTGGTTCCGCGCCACGCGGCCGAAGCAATTGCCGATTTAGGGAACGCGAACCATGGCGATGTGGCCACTGATCCGGCTTCTGCCGCAGAAGACCAATTTCACGTTCGTGAAGTTCGCGGCCTTTGCCGCGTTTCTATCCGTGGCGGCGATCGGCGTCTCGTTGGTGTCGGTGTTCACCGGCGGCTTGCGTGAGAATCCGATCGCGGTCTATCAGGAGGCGGAAGGCAGCCCGCTGGCGCGTCTCGGCGCCATCATGGAGCATGGCTTCAATCTCGGTATCGACTTTCGCGGCGGCACCTCGATTCTGATTGAGGCGCCCAGCGAACTCGATGCGGAAGCGCTGCGCGCGCTTGCCGGGCGCGTGCAGGACGGGGACGTCGAGGTCCAGAACACGACCTGCCGGCCGGATAACGCGCCGCCCTATTGCGCCATTTTGAATTTCGAGAGCACCGAACAGGGCTCACAGACCGTCGAAGAAATTCGCGCGGGACTCCCCGCCATCACTGAAGGCGCGCGTATCATCAATGTCGATGTGGTGGGCGCCAAGGTTTCGGAGGAGCTGTTCTCGGGCGGTTTGATTGCGCTTGGCCTCGCGATCCTGCTGATGCTGATCTACATCTGGTTCAGGTTCGAGTGGCAATTCGGGCTCGGCGCGGTGCTGGCGCTGTTCCACGACGTCATTCTCACGCTGGGCGTATGGTCGGTGTTCAGGTTCGAATTTACGCTCACGATCATCGCCGCATTGCTGACCATCATCGGCTATTCGATGAACGACACGGTCGTGGTGTTCGACCGCATGCGCGAGAATCTGCGCAAGTATAAGAAAATGCCCCTGGGCGATCTCGTAAATCTGTCCCTCAACGAAACCCTGTCTCGGACCATCATCACCGGCTGTACGGCGTTGTTCGCCTTGACCGGGTTGCTGTTCCTGGGTGGGGAGGCGCTTTCCGGCTTCGCCATCGCGATGATTTTCGGCATAGTCGTCGGCACCTATTCGTCGCTTTACGTGGCCGCCCCGGCCGTTCTCATTTGGGGCGTGAAACGAGGGCGCGAAGGCGAAGCGCGCGGGAGCCCGCAGACGGCGGGCTCATAAGGGGCGGAGAAGAGAGCGTTCTCCTCGCGCGCGGATGGAGGAGAGGGCATGGCCGTTTTTCTTTCGAACATTCGTTACGTCGCCTGGACCGCGTTGGCCCTGGCGGTGCTGCTGCTGATCTATTTCGCCATGGGCGTTGCGGGCTATGCCTTCAGCGACGCGGTCTTCTGGGAGGCCGCATTGCGCTGGAGCCACGTGCTCTCGGGCATCATGTGGATCGGCCTCCTGTACTACTTTAACTTTGTGCAGATTCCGAACCTGCCGAAAATCCCGGAGGAAAACCGGGCGCCGGCGATCGGCAAGGTGATCTCGCCGGCGGCGCTGTTTTGGTTTCGCTGGGGCGCGATGGCGACCCTCATTACCGGGCTCTTGCTCGCTTTCAATCAGGGCTACCTAGTGCAGGCCTTGACGCTCGGCGGCGCCGACGATCCGAGCTTTGCCGTCGCTAAGCACATCTTGATCGGCCT
>CALBSY010000012.1 GCA_937967725.1 uncultured Alphaproteobacteria bacterium
AACCAGGCCTTCGCCCGGGCTTGGCGCTCCTCGCTCACCTCAGAATTTCTCCCATGCCCCGGTCTGCCGCATCGCCTCGGTGAGGACGACCGCCCCGGCGGCCACCACATTGAGCGAACGCAAGCCGCGGCGCATCGGGATACGCACGCTGAATTCAGCGGCCTCGTAAAGTTCGCCCGGTGAGCCGGCGCTCTCGCGACCAAGCACCAGTGTGTCGCCCGAAGAAAAGGAGAAGTCCTGAAAACTCACAGCGCCATCAGTCTCCACCAGGATGAGCCGCCCGCCTTGTCGTTCCGGCACCGAGCGGAACGCCGCGAGACTGACATGGCGGGCGACCTCGGCTTTATCCCCATAGTCCAGCGCCGAGCGCTTCAGCGCCGCGTCGGTCAGCGGAAACCCACACGGCTCGATCACGTCGAGCGCCACCCCGAGGCAGGCGCAGAGGCGAATGGCCGCGCCGAGATTCTGCGGGATGTCCGGTTGATAGAGTGCGAGCCGCACGTTATGGCCTCGGCGCCGGAGAATCTGGGCTGAATCGGGTGCTTGAACTTGGGGCATGCGGCGACGCGCCGCGCGCCCGCAACCCCGGACTAGCCTAGCTTCGGCGCCGAACCAAGGCCGGGAGATACGGGCGGTGGCCGAAGCACAAGCAGGCGCTGCGCACGCGGAACAAGAAACCACGCGGCGCGACTTCATTTACATTGCTGCAGGATCAGTCGCCGCCGTTGGCGCGGCCGCTACCATCTGGCCGTTTGTGGCGCAGATGAACCCTGCCGCCGACACGCGCGCGTTGTCGACCACCGAAGTCGATCTAACCGCTATCGAGATCGGTCAGCAGATCAAAGCCATGTGGCAGGGCAAGCCCGTGTTTGTGCGTCACCGCACCGCCGCCGAGATTGCGTCCGCCCAGCGCGACGACTTCGCCAATCTAAAAGACCCGCAGTCCGACGCCGAACGCTTGGTGCAGGCCGACGGTCAGGCCGGCCGGCCGGAGTGGCTTATACTGCAAGCAAACTGCACCCACCTCGGTTGCGTGCCGACCTTCGTGGAGGGCTCCTCCTTCGGCGGCTGGTTCTGCCCGTGCCACGGCTCGGACTACGATACGTCAGGCCGCATCCGCCGCGGACCGGCGCCGCGCAACCTCGACGTTGCGCCGTATGTGTACCTCTCTGACACTTCGATCCGGATCGGGTGACGGCCATGAAAATCCACGGTCACTCGACCTACGAACCGCAATCGGGTTTCACGCGCTGGCTCGACAAACGACTGCCGATCGTGCGCCTCACGCACGATAGCTTTGTCGCCTACCCGACGCCCCGCAATCTGAATTATTGGTGGACATTTGGCGCCATGCTGGCGCTCTGCCTCGTCGTGCAGATCGTCACCGGCATCGTGCTAGCGATGCACTATATCCCGCACGTCGATTTCGCGTTCGCCTCGGTGCAGCGTATCGAGCGCGACATCCCTTACGGCTGGCTGATCCAGAACATGCACGCGGTCGGCGCGTCAATGTTCTTCCTCGCTGTCTACATCCACATGTTCCGCGGCCTCTACTATGGTTCTTACAAGGCGCCGCGTGAGCTGCTTTGGATCCTCGGCTGCCTGATCTACGCGCTGATGGTGGCGACAGCGTTCCTCGGCTACACGCTGCCGTGGGGCCAAATGAGCTTCTGGGGCGCCACTGTCATCACCAACATTCTTGGCGCGTTGCCGCTGGTCGGCGAGAGCATCCAGGTCTGGATCCGCGGCGGCGGCGCCATCGATCAGCCGACGCTCAATCGCTTCTTCTCGCTGCACTACCTGTTGCCGTTCGTGATCGCAGGCGTCGTCGCGCTGCATATCTGGGCTCTGCACGAAGCTGGGCAGAACAACCCGACCGGCGTCGATGTGAAGAAGAAGGAAGACACGGTTCCGTTTACGCCGCATGCCACGCTGAAGGACCTGTTCGCGACATCGCTGTTCGTGATCCTGTTCGCGGTGTTCATCTTCTACATGCCGGACGCGCTCGGCCACGCCGATAACTTCATCCCGGCCAACCCGTTGCAAACCCCGCCGGAGATTGTGCCCGAATGGTATCTATTGCCGTTCTACGCCATCCTGCGTGCGTTCGATTTCAATATCGGGCCGATCGACTCCAAGCTTGCCGGCGTGCTCGCCATGTTCGCGTCGATTGGCATCCTGTTCGTGTTGCCGTGGCTCGACACTTCGCGCGTGCGCTCAATGCGTTACCGCCCGATCGCGCGGCAATTCTTTATCATCTTCGTGGTCGTGTGCGTCGTGCTTGGCTGGTGCGGCGGACAGAACCCGGGTCGCATCCTAGTGCCGGCCACGTTCTCGGCGACGCTCAACTGGACCCAAGGCGGCCAGGTGATTGAGCAGCCGGTGACGTCGCAAGGCGCGGCGCAGTGGGACGAGGCCGAACAGGCCGCGCGCGCGAGCCTCACCGAACAGGGCGCCGGCATGACCGCTGTGCAGCGAGCCGGCGCGGATCGCGGCACGGCCACCGGCGTCATTGGCGGCGCGGTTCAGACGCGCACCGTGACCGCCCATTCGGTCGACGAGCTCGAAGCGCAGATCAATGGAGTGACAGAAGAAGTCGGCCAGTCGGCGCCGTTCTTCCAGGTCGAGCGGCGCATTCCGTTCACCTTCACCGTGACCACGCTGTCGCAAATCATGACCGCCTATTACTTCCTGTTCTTCCTCATCATCCTGCCGATCCTCGGTCTGCGCGAAACGCCGGGCCGCGTGCCGGACACCATCGCCAAGCCCGTGATCGGCGGCGAAGAAGCGGGAGCTTCATGATGTTGCGCGCTTTCACTGCTGCGGCTGCGGCCGTTGTCGCTCTTGTCGGCGCCGCCTTCGCCGCTGGCGAAGCCGAGCATCCGGAAGATCACCCCTATAGCTTTGACTCTCCGGTCGGCGGTTACGACATGGGGGCCGTCCAGCGCGGCTTCCAAGTTTATGCGCAAGTCTGCGCGGCGTGCCACGGGATGGATCATCTGGCCTACCGCCATCTCGGCGAGAAGGGCGGTCCGTTCGCGCTCTACCGCGTGCGCAATCACGAGACCGGCGAAGAAGAACTGCACGTCGGCGCACCCGCGCACGGCGGCCACTTCGTCGACGTGGTCGACAATCCGTACGTGCGCTCGATCGCCGAAGCGGCGGTGATCTCCGACGTCGATCCCAATACCGGTCAGCTCACCGATCGTCCTGGCCGCATCTCAGACCGCTTCCGCGCCCCGTTCCCGAATGAAACGGCTGCGCGGGCCGCAAATGGCGGCGCCTATCCGGTCGATTTGTCGGTGATTACTTCGGCGCGGCATGGCGGCGCCGACTACATCCGCTCGCTGCTGATCGGCTATGACGGCGAGAGCGAAGGCGTCCTTTATCACAACCCGTACTTCCCCGGCGGCTGGATCGCGATGCCGCCGCCACTCTCAGAAGGCATGGTCGCCTATGCCGATGGCTCGCCCACGACGGTGGAGCAGTACGCCACCGACGTGACGCACTTCCTGCAATGGGCGGCCGATCCGCACATGGAGGAGCGCAAACGCACGGGGATCGTCGTGCTTGCCTTCCTAATCGCGCTCTCGGTGCTGCTGTGGCTCTCCTATAAGCAAGTGTGGCGTAACGAAAGTCATTGAGGCATCGTCTGGGGCGGGAGATCGCCCATGGACGGAAGCCAGAAGCCTACCGGCCCTGTCGCCATTGAGAGTGTGCCGTGGTCGGAGTTCAGCGAAGGCGTGCGCTTCGCTCTGCGATACCGCGTGCTATCGAACACGCGTGAGCATGGCCGCAAAATCGGCGTTAGCTATGAGGAACTGCCGCCCGGCAAGCAAAGCGTGCCGTTCCACTACCATTTGGTGGAAGAAGAACACATCGTCGCGCTGGAAGGGGAATGTACGCTACGCCTCGGCGACGAGCGCTACACGCTGCGCGCAGGCGACTACGTCTGTTTTCCCGCGGGCCAGCGCGCCGGCCATTGCCTGATCAACGAAACCAGCAAGCCGTTCCGCTTCATCATGATCGGTGACCACGATCCGAACGAAGTCGCTGTCTATCCGGATTCGAACAAGATTCTGATCCGAGGCCTGGATCGCGCCATTCTACGCGACGAGAACCGGTTGCCTTACACCGACGGCGAACGCGCCGACGAGCCGGTTAATCAGAACTAGGGGCCGCCTCGGTCGCCTGCGCAACAGGCGTTCCGTCTAGGACTGGCGCTGCGGCCGCGTTCATATCGGTCTCGTGCCGCCCGCGCTCACTCGGCAACAACTGGCGCGCCATCGAAGCCGGCGCATGTTGGATTACGCCATTGACGCGTCCGGCGCGCGGACCGCGCGCAACTTCGACCGGCGGATCGAACCTCTGCGCCACTTGGGTCACGCGGCGCGCGCGCCGCGACCGCGGCTGATCCGGCACGTCCCGATAGAACACGTGCGCGCCGATCACGGTGCGGCCCTCGCCGTAGCGGGACCACCAAGTACGAATGGCGCCGGTGTGGTAGAACAGCGCCCCATTGGTCGGCTCGATCGATTGTCCGGAGAGCACTTCGCGCGCTACGCGCTGCGCGGTTTCCCACGTTTCGCGGTTGACCCCGCCTTGCGCATAACGCTCCGGGTTGCGCACGAGCGGGCGGTTGGGGTCGCCGCGGTTCCACACCGAGAACTGCCGAGGCGATAGGATCACGGTTTCCAGATCCTCCCCGAAGCGCTGGCCGACGCGATTGACCATGACGTGCGCCACGGCGCGCATGCCGTCTTCGCCTTCTGAACGAGCTTCGCCCCAAGCCGTGGCGGCGAGCAGCCGGACCTCTTCCTCATCGACCGGGATGAGTTCGAGCGGTTCGACGGTCGACGCGCGCAACTGCGGTTCCTGCGGAACGAAACCGACGATTGCCGGTTGGGCTCCGACAACCGCGGCGAGCGCGTCGGGATAGAGTGCGAAATTCATGGCCGCGGCCATGACGAGCACGCCGGTTGCGCCGAGCGCGTGCAAGCAATCCCGGATCGGACGGCTCCTGCCGGGCCGCACCCGTGAGCGTGCAGCAATTTTGGTCTTGTTCGGACGCGCAAGTCCGAGCCAGCGAGCGGCCATCGTGGTCTCTCAACTTTCGGCGCCGGCGCATTACACCGGCGTCATTCGGCTTCAATTCGGATGCGTTCGCCCCGCAGCGCGCCGCGAACACGGGCGCTGTTCTATATTTTCACAGGGCGAGAATGCGGCGCGCGCGCGGCGAATGCAGCCGCAACTAGCTGGGAACACCTAGCTTTTTTGTCATGCCGGCACGCTGACAACGTTTGTCGCAAGTTCCTTCAGCGTGCGCAGGCAATACAGGTCGGAATCGTCGCGTCGACCGCAAGGCGCGCGGCGTCGATCGGTTCACCGCATTTCAAGCAAAAGCCGTACTCGCCGTCATCGACGCGTTGGATCGCCGCTTCGATGCGCTTGATCTCATCGTAACGCCGCTTCTCTTGCGCCATGGCCATCGCTTGGCCTTGCAGCGAGTCGACGCGCGAAAGCCGCCCGACGCTGGTCTGATCGAGTTCCACCGGCTTGCGATCGTTTTTACTGCCCGCGCTCATGGCGCGCAGCTCATCCAGGCGCGCGGTCAGTCCTGCGCGCAACGCCTGGAGATCGTGCTTCACCTGAGTTCGCTTTGGCTCTTCACTATGCGGCCGACCAAGCCATACGCTTTCGCCTCTTCGGCCAGCATCCAGTAGTCACGATCGATGTCGCGCTTGATCTTCTCCACCGGCTGACCGGTGGCGTCGGCGAAAATCTTGTTCAACCGCTCGCGCATGCGCAGGATTTCGCGCGCTTGAATTTCGACGTCCGAGGCCATGCCGCCGATGCCGCCACGCGGTTCGTGCAACAGGAAGCGCGTGTTGGGCAGGCAGAAGCGGTGCTCACGCGGGGCCGCGCAATAGATGAGCGCGCCAGCTGAAGCCACCCAACCCGTCCCAAGCATCTGTACCGGCGCGTCGATGAATTTCACTGCGTCGTGGATCATGTCGCCGCTTTCGACGTGCCCGCCCGGCGAAGAGATGACGAAGGTAATCGGCTTGGAGCTGGAGGAGGCGAGGGCAAACAGCCTCTCGGTGACGCGCCGCGCCTGGATGTCGTTGACTTCTCCGGTCAGCATGACGACGCGCGCGTCAAACAGCGCCTTCTCGATTACGTCGGGCGCGTTGCGGCCGTCGGCAGGGTTCTTGTTGTCTTCGTCATCGAGGCGGAACGTGTCGTGCGACATGAGGCGCGGGGCTCCCTAGCGGAATCTGGAAGCCTCTGACGTAGGCGCGTTCGGCGGGATTTCCTAGCCCGGCCTAGCCCAAAACCGCCTTGCTAACGCAGGTCCGCCTGGTCGTGGTGGATTTGGCGCGCCGCGCCATTGGCATGACGGCCCTCGGCGATTTCTTCGATCATCTTGGCGCAAAAGGCAGGCAGGTCGTCCGGCTTGCGCGAAGTGACGAGCCCGTTATCCACCACCACCTCCTCGTCCACCCAATTGGCGCCTGCATTCTTTAGGTCGTGCTTCAGCGACGGCCAGGACGTCAGCGTGCGCCCTTCGACGCCGCCGGCGTCGATCAGCGTCCATGGGCCATGGCAGATCGCCGCGATCGGTTTGTCGTCCTCTACAAAGCGGCGGATGAAAGCGATCGCTTCGCGCTCAAGCCGCAGTTTGTCGGGATTGGCGACGCCGCCCGGCAGCACTAGCGCGTCGTAATCGTTGGCGTCAGCGTCGCCGAGTGTTTTGTCCACGCGGATCTTGTCGCCCTTTTCGTCGTGCTTCATGCCCTGAATTTCACCAGCCTTTGGCGCGATCACGTGCGCATCCGCGCCGGCGTCCTTCAGGGCCCGAAGCGGTTCGGTGAGTTCAGATTGCTCAAATCCATCCGTCGCCAGTACGGCGACTGTTTTGCCGGCGAGTTTCTGCGCCATTGCTTGTCTCCTCGATATTTGGGTTGTCGAGGATCAACGGCGCGCGGCGCGCGCTGTTCCGGTCAGTCAGCAGCGATACGGTCAAAAAGGGCGTTGAATGCAGCCACCGCGGCGCGCGCGCCGCCTGCATGGTTCCAAACGCCGGACGAAACCGCCAGGAAGTCCGCCCCCGCGCGAACGAGCGGCTCGGCGTTGTCAACGGTTATGCCGCCGATGGCGACACACGGCGTTTCCATCGTTTCTTGCCAGATTTCTAGGATTTCCGGATCCGCCCAATAGTCCGGTTGCTTGGTCTCGGTCGGATAGAACGCGCCGAACGCCACGTAGTCGGCGCCGGCTTCCGCCGCCACCATCGCCAGGTGCCGCGAATTGTGTGCGGTGACGCCAACAATCTTTCCGCTGCCCAGTGCCGCGCGCGCCGCGGCGTAGCTCGCGTCGCCCTGCCCGATGTGAACGCCGTCGGCGTCGAGCTCCGCAGCAAGATCGGGGCGGTCGTTGAGGATGAAGGCCGCGCCGGCGTCTTGCACCACTGGCTTCAGCGCGGCGCTGATGCGTAACACTGCCGCATCGCTCGCGCCCTTCAGCCGTAATTGCACTGCCGCGACATCTCCGCCGGAGAGGCCGTCCCGGAGTGCGCGCGAGAATGCATCCGGCTCGAACCTTGGCGGCGTAATGAGATAAAGACGGCAGCGCATCAGCGCTTACCTAACGTGCAAGCGCTGCCTGGGCGAGAGTCGTTTTTGGAACGGCGCGCAGCGCTTGCACCGTCAGCGGACGCGGCTAGCGACCTCCGCCGCAATTGCCGGCGAGGCGGTGAGCCCGGGGCTTTCGATACCAAAGAGATTCACCAGCCCCTCAATGCCATGCGTTTCCGCTCCATCAATGCGGAAGTCCGCCGGCGCTTCGCCCCGGCGCGAAAGCTTGGGGCGGCAACCCGCGTAATCCGGCGTCAGCGCGTTATCCGGCAGACCGGGCCAGTAGCGGCGGATCGCCGCGTAGAAATCGACGGCGCGCCGTGGGTCGACGCTGTAATCGATCTTGGCGGGATTTGTTTCATCGAGCCATTCGACATCGGGGCCGAATTTGGCGCGGCCGCCCAGATCCAGTGTGAGATGTACGCCGAGGCCGCCGTCGACAGGGGCGGGGTAGATGAGGTGAGTGAACGGCGTCTTGGCCGAGCAGCCGAAATAGGAGCCTTTTGCCAACGCCAGCGGCGGGATTGCGTATTCGGGCAATCCTGCGATGGAGCGGGCGACGGCCTGTGCTGCGAGACCAGCGGCGTTGATCAACGCATTGCAGCGGATGCGGGCCGGACTGTCGCCGCCGGTTTTGATCTCGAAACCGCCAGCCGGCAGCGTTTCTCCGCCAAGCATTGGCGCGTTGAATGCGAGCGCACCGCCTGAGGATTGGAGATCGCCAACAAGCGCGAGCATATAGCCGTGGCTGTCGACGATGCCGGTTTCGAGCGAGTGCATGGCTGACACGCAGCGCACGCTCGGCTCGATCCTGCGCACCTGTTCGCCGCTGAGCAGCACGCAATTCTCGCCACCAATCCACTCAGCGCGCTTGTGAATGGCGGCGATCTTTGATTCTTCGGCTGCCTCGGTGGCGACGATCAGCTTGCCAAACTTGCGATGGGCGACGCCGCGTTCGGCGAGATAGGAGTACAGCGCGCGCCGCCCCTCGACGCAAAGGCGATGTTTCAAACTGCCGGTTGGATAGTACATGCCGGCGTGGATCACTTCGCTGTTGCGCGAGGACGTGCCCGTGCCGAAGGCGTTCGCCGCTTCCAGAACCAGAACTTCGCGCCCGCGCCGAGCGAGTTCAGCGGCGCAGGCCAAACCCACAGCGCCCGCGCCAATGACGATGCAGTCGGTTTGGTAGGTCTCGGCGCTCATCGTGAAGGCGTTCTAGCTCGAGCCCGCGCGTCGGCACATGTGTTTCACGCGGAGCGCCTTAGATTGCGCGCCTGGGGCGAGTCAGCCGCCCGCTTTCACGAAATCACGGATGGCGTTGGCGACGTTGCCCTGGGTTTGGCCGTCCAAATAAGGGTGCATAGGCAGCGCCAGCACGCGGTGAGCGATGCGTTCGCTGACTGCCATGCCGCCGGCGCCGATCGGGAAGCTTTCGTAAGCCGTCTGCTTGTGCAGCGGCTTAGGATAATATTGCGCCGTGGGCACGCCCGCCTGCCGCAGGTGTGCGGCGAGGGCGTCGCGGTCGTCCGCCTCGATCACGTATTGCGCCCAGGTGGAAACGCCGCCTTCGATCACGCGCGGCGTCTGCACGACGCCTTCGAGTATCTGCGCGTAGCGATCCGCGATTTCGTTTCTGGCGCGGATTTCGTCAGCGAAGATGGCGAGCTTCTCGATCAGGATCGCGGCTTGGATCGTGTCGAGGCGTGAATTCATGCCAATTCTAGCACAGTTGTATTTGTCGTCGCCGCTGGCGCCATGGAAGGCGATCGACCGCATCAGCGTTGCGTCGGCGTCGTCGTTGGTGAGTGTGGCGCCGCCATCGCCATAGCAGCCGAGCGGCTTGGCCGGGAAGAAGGACGTGGTCTGTGCGTCGGCCCAGTGCATCGGGTGCTTGCCGTTCAGCGTACAACCGAAACCCTGCGCGCTGTCGGCGATGAGTTTCAGTCCCTCGCGGTTGCAGATGGCGGCGATGGCCGGATAGTCCGCCGGCTGGCCAAATAGATCGACGGCGATAACGGCGCGGGGCTTGAGCTTGCCGGTTTTCTTGACGCCCGCGATCGCGTCCTCGAGCGATTGGGCGTCCATATTGTAGGTGTCGGGTAGTACGTCGACGAACACAGGCGTCGCCCGCACCCACGGCACGATCTCCGCCGTGGCGGCGAAGGTGAAGCTCGGGCAAAACACCGCATCGCCTTCGCCGACGCCCCAGGCCCACAGCGGCAGCACCAGCGAATCCGTGCCGTTGGCGTTGGCGACGCAATGCTTGGCCTCGGCGAACTCCGCCAGCTGCGCTTCCAGCGTTTTCACCTCCGGGCCAAAAATGAACTGGCCGTGCGCGAGGACTCTCGCCAGCGCGGCGTCGATCTTGTCGGCGATGCGGGCGCGTTGGGCTTGCAGGTCGATGAAGGGGATCATAGATTCTAACTCAACGAAGGAAGTTTGGCGGCGTCGTCGATCTCCAGCGCGAGCTCAAGCACAGCGAGGGCTTCAGCGCCGGTGACGGCAGGGCGGGGCGTCACGCCGAGGACGGCGTCGATGAAGATGGCCACATTGGCGCCCAAAGGGTCGCTGCCGATGCGGGTTTCGGCAAAAGCGGCGTTGAGCGGAAAGCGCGTGGTGTTCTCAAACTTGCGGGTGAGGAAGTCGATGTTGACTTCGCCCTCTTTGTAGACCGCGCGCATGAAGCGGCGGCGTTCTGCGGCGATGCGGCTTGAGATAAACACTGCTTCTGAATTGCCGAAGGCAAGACGTGCGTCGATGGCGTCGGCCGCCGCCCCATGCTCGGCGCGGCCGGTGGCGAGCACGCCATTTGGCTTGGCGCCCATCAGCCGCAGCGCCAGGTCGAGATGCTGGACCTGGTGGAGCGCCATTTCGACCGGGTGCGGGTGCACGGCGATCCCGACTTCATCCCGTTCGAGCGCACCTTTCCGCATGCCCGCCGCATCGCCGGGCGGCTGCACTACACCGGCTATGTGGTCGACCGGCGCGCGTACGGGGATCCGGCCGGGGCGGACGGCCACGACGAGGTCATCGTCTCGGCCGGCGGCGGCAGCGTTGGCGACACGCTCCTGCGCACCGCCATGGCCGCGCGGCCGCTGACCGCGCTGGCCGGCCGGCGCTGGCGCGTGCTGGTCGGGGTGAAGGTGGAGGAGGCGGAGTTCCGGGCGCTGCGCCGGCTCGCCCCGGACGGCGTGCTAGTGGAGCGGGCTCGCGGCGACTTCCCGGCCCTG
>CALBSY010000013.1 GCA_937967725.1 uncultured Alphaproteobacteria bacterium
CGTGCGCGATGGGCGCCGCCGCAGCCGTCAGCGTGCGGGCGATGCGCAGCCGCAGCTCTCCGTGCTCCACTTCGATCTCGGAAAGGCCGCTGTCGTTGATGATGGCGGCGAGCTCGCGCACGAGCTTGGGATCGATCGCTTGAGTCTTTTTGTCGCTCATATCTTGCGGTTTCCTGCTCACGCGCTCTGGCTTTCCTGTGCACTTAATGCGGCCGCTTCCACGGCAAGAAGGTAGGAGGTGGCGCCAAAGCCGGCGATCACGCCCTTGGCCGCTTGTCCCACTAACGAAACGTGGCGGAATTCTTCGCGCGCCGCGGGGTTGGAGAGATGGGTCTCGATCACGGGCACGCCGATCGCCTTGATCGCATCGTGCAGCGCCACCGAGGTGTGGGTGTAGGCGCCGGCGTTTAGGACAACGGCGCAGGCTTTGTCTTTAGCTTCTTGCAGCCAATCGACCAGTTCGCCCTCCACGTTGGACTGACGAAAGACGATGAGTCGCCCAAGCTGACCGGCGCGCTCGGCGCAGGCCTTCTCGATATCGGCCAGGGTGGCGTGGCCGTAAATGTGCGGCTCGCGGCTCCCCAGCAGGTTCAGATTGGGGCCATTGAGCACGTAGATGGGCTTTGCGTCCGGCATCGTCCTCTGCGCGGGCGGATGGGGCCTCGCCTTGCGGCGCCTCCCAGGGGGGCTTAAGTCGGGCGGATAGGAAAGGCTATGCGTCTGACCGTCAATGGAGAAACGCGCGAAGCGCCGGATCAGGCGACCCTCGCCGACCTGCTCGCCTCGCTGGGGATCGATGGCCGGCGCGTGGCGGTGGAGCACAACCGCGAAATCGCGCCAAAAAGCCGCTGGTCTGAGATCGCACTTGAGGACGGCGATCAGCTGGAAATCGTCCAGTTCGTCGGGGGCGGGTGATGGAAAGTGACTCCCCCCTCACCATCGCCGGCAAGAGCTACAACTCGCGCCTCATCATCGGCACCGGCAAGTATAAGACTTACGCCGAGAATGCCGCCGCGCTTGAAGCCAGCGGCGCCGAGATCGTCACCGTCGCGGTGCGGCGCGTCAATCTCTCCGATCCGAGCAAAGAGCGGCTCACCGATCACATCGACCCGAAGAAGGTGACGTTCCTTCCCAACACCGCCGGCTGCTACACCGCCGACGACGCGCTGCGCACGCTGCGTCTTGCGCGCGAGGCGGGCGATTGGAAGCTGGTGAAACTCGAAGTGCTGGCCGACCAGAAGACGCTCTATCCCGACATGGAAGAGACGCTGCGTGCCGCGAAAATCCTCGTCGCCGAGGGTTTCGAGGTGATGGTCTATTGCAGCGACGACCCGGTCTACGCCAAGAAGCTCGAAGACGCCGGCTGCGTCGCCATCATGCCGCTGGGCTCGCTGATCGGTTCGGGGCTGGGCGTGCAGAACCCCGTGAACATCCGCCTCATCGTCGAACAAACCCGCGTGCCCGTAATCGTGGACGCGGGCGTCGGCACGGCGAGCGATGCGACGGTGGCGATGGAGTTGGGCGTCGACGGGGTGCTGATGAACACGGCGATCGCCGAAGCCAAAGACCCGATCCGCATGGCGCGCGCGATGAAGCACGCGGTGATCGCGGGGCGCGAAGCGTATCTGGCGGGGCGGATGGGGAAGAAAAAGTACGCTGATCCGAGCAGCCCGTTGGGTGGGCTGATTTAGGTTGATGTCTGTGGGAGTTCGCTACGCGACGATTGCGGCAATGTTAGTGTCGCCCATCGCTGCTTGTGCAATCGTTGCAGCGGCGGTTGTGTTGATCGTTGGGTTTCGGTCCGAAAACTGGGGTTTTGTCAGCTCAACATTCTTGATGTCAGTGTTCGTGGCATCGCCGCTGACTTTGGTACTCGGACCGGTCACCTTTCAGTGGATGCAACGTCGACGGCTCTGCTCCTGGTATCATTATGCGTGGACCGGTGGGGGCATCGCGCTCTTGGCTGTGGGCGCAACACTCCTCGTCGTTGTGGTGAGCAATCCGTACAATTGGATCATTGTTTTATTCCTTGCGTTCTGGGCTGTGCCGATTGGTATCATAACAGCCGTCGTTGGTTGGTTGATCAGGAGACCGGATCGCGATCACTCCGCCTGACAATCCAACCACGCCCCTAAATCCTCCAACGCCCGCTCCGCCAGCGCCAGCTTCTTTGCGCGCCCGCGTTCTTCGCCTTTAAGCCGCTTGCCATCGGGGCCATGCGTCGGCGCGGTGATTTCGGGAAACAGACCGAAGTTCACGTTCATCGGCTGAAACGAGCCCTTGCCGTCGCCGATATGCCCGCCCGTCACGTGCGCGATGAGCGCGCCGAGCGCGGTCGTCGGCGGCGGCGGCTCAACCGCGCGGCCCAAACGCTCCGCCGCCGCAAAGCGCCCTGCCATCATGCCCATCGCAGCACTCTCGACGTAGCCCTCAACGCCCGTCACTTGCCCCGCAAACCGCACGCGCGGCTCTGCGCGTAGACGCAACGTGGCGTCCAACAGCTTCGGCGAATTGAGAAACGTATTGCGGTGAATGCCGCCAAGCCTTGCGAACCGCGCGTTCTGCAGGCCGGGGATCATGCGGAAAATCTCTTCCTGCGCGCCGTATTTCAGCTTCGTCTGAAAGCCGACCATGTTGAACAGCGTGCCGAGCTTGTTGTCCTGCCTGAGCTGCACCACTGCGTAGGGTCGGCGGCCGGTGCGCGGATCGGTGAGCCCCACCGGCTTCATCGGCCCGAAGCGCAGCGTGTCCGGTCCGCGCTCGGCCATCACCTCGATCGGCAGGCAGCCTTCGAAATAGGGCGTGTTCTTCTCCCACTCGCGGAACTGCGTTTTCTCGCCCGCCAGCAGCGCGGCGATGAACGCCTCGTACTGCGCCTGATCCATCGGGCAGTTCACATACGCGGCCTTGTCGCCGCCGGGGCCTTCCTTGTCGTAGCGCGATTGCTTCCAGGCGATGTCAAAGTCGATCGAGTCCGCATGCACGATCGGCGCGATGGCGTCGAAGAAAGCGAGCGAGTCTTCGCCGGTGAGGTTGCGGATCGAGTCCGCCAGCGAAGGCGATGTCAGCGGGCCTGTGCAGAAGATCACGCTGTCGCGTGCAACGCTTCCTTCCCCCGCCTGCGGGGGAAGTGTCGAGTGCGCAGCGAGCGACGAAGGGGGGAGGCTCCCCCCACCGGTCGCTTCGCGACCACCTCCCCCGTGGACGGGGGAGAAAAGCAGCTGGTCTAGCGACTTCACTTCGCCGCGTTCCACCGCGATCAGCGGATGCGCCTCAAGCGCCGCTGTCACCGCATCCGAAAACACATCCCGGTCCACCGCGAGCGCACTGCCGGCCGGCACCTGCGCGGGCGCGGCGCTCGCCATCACCAGCGAGCCGAGCCGGCGCATTTCCTCGTGCAGCAGCCCGACAGCATTCCCGCGCCAATCGTCGCTGCGGAATGAATTGGAGCAGACCAGTTCCGCGAACTTGTCGGTGTGATGCGCGTCGGTTTTCACCACCGGGCGCATCTCGTGCAGAATGACGGGCGCGACAGCGTTGGCCAAGGCCCCGGCGGCCTCCGA
>CALBSY010000014.1 GCA_937967725.1 uncultured Alphaproteobacteria bacterium
CCGGCCGCTGGGAGCGCGAAGCGAAGAACCAGAAGACCTTGACCGACGCGCTCGTGCGGGTGGGCGATATCAGCTTCGAAAGGAAGGCGCGCCGTTTTGCGCTGCTCATGAACCGCTTCCGCTGGGAGGAAGCCGGCGAGAGTGGGCCGTTTGAGCGCGTGCGCGCTGCGCTATCCTTTGAGGGCGTGCTCAGCGTGAAGAGCAGAAAAGTGCGGTTGGACGAACCCGAGGCGTTGGCTTCGTTGCTCTCGATCGGCTTTACCCCGGCAGAAGAACCTCCGGGCGGCGAAGTGCGGTTGGTTCTGGCCGGCGGCGGCGAGATTGTGCTTCATGTTGAATGCCTGGACGCGCTGTTGATGGACCTGGGGGCGGCCTGGCGTACGCCGCGCCGGCCCGATCACGAAGAGGCGTGATCGGTGAGCGAAGAACGCAACCGCCTTGTAGATGTGACGCTGGATGAGGACTCGCTGGCGCCGGCTTCCTCCAACGCCGAGCACGAGCGGCGCATCGCACTGTTCGACCTGAAAGAGTCCAATAGTTTCGAGGTCGTGGGCGCCGATAGCGGTCCTTATCTGCTGCGCATCGCGCTCACCGACGGACGCATGGCGTTCGATGTGAGCGCCGAAAACGGCGAACGCGTATGCTTGCACCACGTGCCGATGGCGGCGGTGCGCAAGCTGATCAAGGATTATTGTATGATCTGCGACAGCTATCACGCCGCTATTCGCACTGCTGCGCCGAGCCAGATCGAGGCGATCGATATGGGCCGTCGCGGTTTGCATAACGAAGCCGCAGAGGTGCTGGTCGAGGCGCTCGAAGAGAAACTGAAGGTCGACCTCGAAACAGCGCGGCGTCTATTCACGCTGATGTGCGCTCTGCACGTGCGGGGCTAAAGCCCATGCCTGAGGGGGCGCCCAATTCGGTATTGTTCGCGTGCACGCACAACAGCATTCGTTCGCCAATGGCGGCGGCGCTGATGCGGCTGCGCTACGGTCCGTTGACCAGAGTAGACAGCTGTGGCCTACGCCCCAGCGAGGAAGTGTCCGCGATGGCCGCGTTCGTGATGGACGAGATCGGCGCTGACATCTCAAGCTGGACGCCCAAGGGCTTCGAAACGTTCGCAAGCGAGTATTATGAGGACGGGCCTTTCGACCTCATTATCTCGCTGAGCCCAGAGGCCCACCACACGGCGCTCGGGCTCGTCCCTCAGCTGGCGGCCGCGGCCGAGTACTGGCCCACTTTCGATCCCTCCCTGGCGGAAGGTTCGCGTGAGCAGGTCCTGACGGAGTACCGGACGGTCAGGGATGGACTGGATAAGCGCATTGCGGCGCGTTTTCCCCGCCCGTCGACGGGATAGCCCGAGCCGACTATAAGGCGGCGCGCCCCGAATCTGGGCTCGCAATGGAGAGAGAATGGCCAAGGAAGAATTATTGGAGTTTTCCGGAACGGTGGTTGAGCTTTTGCCCAACGCAACATTCCGCGTGAAGCTGGAGAACGACCACGAGATCATCGCCCACACCGCCGGCAAGATGTGTAAGAATCGCATCCGCGTGCTGGCGGGAGACAAGGTGCTGGTGGAGATGACGCCGTATGATCTGACCAAGGGGCGGATCACGTACAGGTTCAAGTAATGGCTCAGGGTTCGCTCCACCGCGCGATCGTTGTCACCGGCGCTTCGACCGGCATTGGCCGCGCTGCCGTTGCGAAGGCTGTGCGGGAGGGTGCGCACGTGTTCGCCAGCGTGCGCAAACAGGAAGATGCTGACGGCCTAAAGAGCGAATTCGGCGAGGCAGTAACGCCGCTTCTGTTCGACGTTGTCGATGAGGCGGGCGTTCGCGCCGGCGCCGCACAGGTGGCGGACGCGTTGGGAGACCGCAAGCTCTTCGGGCTGGTGAACAACGCTGGCATCGCCGTGCCCGGTCCGCTCTTGCACATTTCATCGGAAGAGTTGCAGCGTCAGCTCGATGTGAACGTTCTGGGCGTGCATCGCGTGACGGTGGCGTTCACGCCGCTGCTCGGTGCGGATAGGGACCGGCGTGGCAAAGCCGGCCGCATAGTCATGATTTCTTCCGTTGGCGGCCAGCGCGCGATGCCGTTCCTTGGCCCTTACAGCGCCTCGAAGTTCGCTATCGAGGGTTATTCCGAGTCACTGCGCCGAGAACTCATGTTGTACGGCATCGACGTGATCGTGATCGGACCAGGCGCTATCGCAACGCCGATCTGGGACAAGGCCGAGCAAAACGATCTGAAACGCTTCTCCAACACAGCGTATGGGGACGCCGCAGAACGGGTCGCGGACTACATGGTCAAGCAAGGCCGCCAAGGCTTGCCCGCCTCGGAGGTTGGCGATCTTATCTGGCGCTGTCTGACCGATCCGAATCCCAAGGTTCGCTACGCTATTCTGCGTAACGAGTTCATGGATCGCACTCTGCCTGGCCTGTTGCCGAAACGCTTCATCGATCGCACCGTTGCGAAACGTTTGGGTTTTCTAGACCGCTCATGAAGCAGCGCTTGGTGTTGGCGAGCGCGAGTCCGCGCCGGCTAGCGCTGCTGGCGCAAATCGGCATCGTGCCGGACGCGGTCCTTCCCGCCGATATCGACGAGACGCCGCTGAACAAGGAGGCGCCGCGCGCGCTGGCGTTGCGGCTGGCGCGCGCGAAGGCCGAGGCTGTCAATGTGGGCGACGCGGTCGTGCTGGCGGCGGACACGGTCGTGGCGGTCGGAAGGCGAGTGCTGCCGAAAGTGGAGTTAGAGCAAGAGGCGCGCGCGTGCCTGGCGCTGCTTTCGGGGCGTGGACACCGTGTGTTCACGGGTATTGCGGTGCGCAGTTTCGATGACGTGCGCACGCGCCGTGTGGAGCTGCGCGTGAGTTTTGAACATCTGTCGCCGGCAGAGATCGATGCCTAGGGCGGCAGCCGCTAGTGGCAGGGCAAAGCTGGAGGTTACGCCGCACAAGGCTTGGCGGGGCGATTCATCGTCAACATTGTTGGCTCATACTCGAACGTTGTCGGGTTGCCGCTGTACGAAACGGCGAACCTGATCGAAGGGCGCCGATGAGCGAACGGTTGGAGACCTGGCTCGACGCGGCCGTCGGCGAAACCCGTGAGGCGCTGCTGCGCGACGGGCGCCCGATTGCGCTGCGTATCGCGCGTGCGAGCGACGCGGGCCGCCGCGCACGCTGGGGCGAGGTGTATTGCGCGCGCATTCGTGAAGTCGATCGCCGCCGCCGCGGAGCTTTTCTCGATTTGGGGCTGCGCGACGAGCACGGCTTCCTGCCTCTCGGCGAGGACGGCCGCGCGCGTTTGCGCCGGGAGCGCGTTGTGCTGAAGGAAGGCGCAGGCGTCGCCGTCGCGATCACGCGGGAAGCGGCGCGCGGGAAGAACCCCGTCGTGGAGCTGCAGGAGCTGGGGCACGACGGCGAGCGGCCGCACTTGATAGCGCGGCACGACGTCGACGAGGAGTTGGTTCTTGCCAAACCCGCCGATGCATCCTTGCGGGCGAAACTCGATGCGGTGATTGAAGACGCCTCGGCGCGAACAGCGCCGATTCCCGGCGGCGGGGCGATCTCCATCGAACCGACCGCTGCGCTGGTCGCCGTTGATGTGGACGCTGGCGCCCGCGTAGGCGCGGGCGATCCTGAGCGGTTCGCGCTTGATCTCAACATCGCTGCCGCCGGCGAAGCCGCCCGACAGATCCGGTTGCGCAATCTCGGGGGTGTGATCGCTATTGATTTTGTCTCGATGCGCGCCAAGTCGCACGGCAGGCAATTGGAGGAGGCAGTGCGGGCGGCGTTTGCCGACGATCCGTGGACCGTGCAGTTCGGAGCGCTATCGCGCTTCGGCGTCTTCGATCTTGCGCGCGCACAATTGCGGCGCCCGTTGCATGAGCACTTGCGCGACGCCGATGGGCGGCTCAGCGTCGAAACCGTGGCGCTGATGGCGCTGCGCGCTATCGAGCGCGAGGCGCGCGCCAGCTCCGGACGCCAGATCGCGTGCACTGTGGCGCCGGAGGTTAAAGCTTGGCTCGATGCAGGCGAGATCGACTGGCGCAATGAACTCAGCGGCCGCATCGGCATGCGCTGGAGCATCGACGCGACGCCGGGGCCGCGCGACAAGATCGACGCGAGGGCGCTGTGAGCGAAGGCAAGTGTGTCATTTGCGGCAAGCCGCAGGATCCGGGTTTCCGTCCGTTCTGCTCGAAGCGCTGCGCCGACGTGGATTTGAACCGCTGGTTCTCGGGAAAGTACGCCATCCCAGTCGTGGAAGAGGAGCGGGAGCCGGGCGACGAGAACGAGGCGGATAAGAGCTAACGCCGCGCGCGCCGCTCAAGGTGACGCATGAGGAGGCGGACGTTCTTGGCGTTTGACTTGTAGGCGAAGTCGCAAATGTCGCCGACGAGTGGAATCGCGCCGAGCAGAGTGTCCACGAAAACGTTCCATCCCATACGCAGGAGCAGCCATCGTGATGCGCCGAGTTGGTGGGCGCGGCCGATGATATAAACGCTGAGAAGTGCAGTGATCCCATCGCCGATCCCGGGAATGAGGCCGATGACGGAGTCGAGGCCGAAGCGCCATCCCAAACCGGGAAGAACGAACTTAGTGTCGAGCCATTCGGCGAGCCGCTCGATGTCGGCGGTGTCGCGTCTCGCCTCGCCAGGCAGCAGGATTTCGCCTTCCAGGACACGCGATGACTCGGGCATGATCCGTCAACGGGCCGGCTGCATCGGAGGTTCCGGCGTGCTTAGTCTTCAAACGTCGCCACAATCGGTACGTGATCGCTAGCCTTTTCCAGGCCGCGCGCCGGTTTGAAAATCTCGACGTTCCCGAGTTTGTCCGCGGCCTGCGGCGACAACAACAAATGATCGATGCGGATGCCGTGGTCCTTCTGCCAAGCGCCCGCCTGGTAATCCCAGAACGTATATTTGTGGGCGGCGCCGTCGGCCTGCATGTAAGCGTCGGACAGTCCGAGGTTTTGCAACGCGCGGTAGGCGGCGCGTGTTTCGGGTTGGAACAGGGCGTCGCCGGTCCATGCTGCTGGATCGTGGCAATCCACTTCGCGTGGGATCAGGTTGTAGTCGCCGGCGCTGGCAAAGCGCTCTTCTAGCTTAAGCAGCGACGCGCACCGGCCCGCCCGGAGCGGCGATGACGGCTTCGATGTAACGCGCGTGTTCATGGTCGAGGCCCGGAATGCCGCGAATGAATTCCTCGATGCGATGCTTGGAGAGGATGGCGACGCCGTTATAGCTCTTTTGCCCGTAGGTTTCGACGTTGTAGCCCAACGACTCGAATTCGAGGCGCGGGAAGCGCGCGTCCTCGCATTTGATTTCCTGCAGACACCAGATGTCGGCGCCGACCTGTTCGAACACTTTGAGCGCCGTGGGCAGGCGCGCCATGATCGAGTTGACGTTCCAGGCGGCGATTTTAAGGGCCATGCGCGAGGCTTAGCCGCGCGGGGCCGGCCGTTCAACTGAACCAGCCCAGTGCGACCGCGGCAAAGCCGATTAAGACGAGCAGCACGCCGAAGGCGAGGATGTAGCGCACGTGGTGGCCCGTCTCGCCGCTGCGAGCCTCGTCCTGGTTCATCTCAACATGGTCGCCGACCTTGCGGGACATGGACGCCTCCATTCCGCCCCAGCGCTGTAATTCTCCACCCGTACGCGCCATGGGGAAAGCCAAATTCGCTGCGCCGTGGTACTAAGGCGCAATGGTAATAATTCTCAGCGCCTTCACATTGTTCCATTTGGCGGCGGGACTGGGCAGCCTTGGGCTCGGCATGCGGTTCTTGGCGCCGGAGGAACGCAAGTTATGGGATTCGAAGGCGGCGCTGTTCGTGGCTGAGCTGTTGTGCTGGGCCTATCCGGTAATTGCGTTCGTCGGTGTCAGCTGGGCCTGGCGGCTGTTCAACGCTGGCGTCCCCTATGCGATGCCGGTGATGATCGCGCCGATCTTGTGGCTCGTTTTGATGGGGCTCGTGTTCGCGATCGTCGACTTTGCCGAGGATGGTGTCATCGGCAATGCGCGGCGGCGCGGATAAGCGCCGCTTCAGAAGCCGCGAAATTCGGCGATTTCCTCTAGCGGCGCGCGGTCGCTGCGGAGCGAATTGACCGGCTTCGACACATCCGCGTAGCCGAGCGCCATGCCGCAATAGATCATGTCGTGTTCGTCGAGGCCGAAATGAGCGTGCAGCGGCGCTCGCATGCGCGCCCAGGCTTCTTGCATGCAGGACTGCACGCCGCGTTCGAGCGCCGCGAGCGCAACCGATTGCATGAACATGCCGAGATGAGCCCATTGGCCGTGCCCCATGCGCCGGTCGATGACGAAGAAGAGCCCAACTGGTGCGCCGAAGAAGTCGAAGTTCTGCGCCAGGTGCATCAAGCGCGCTGGCCGGTTTTCCCGTGGAATGCCAAGCAGGGCGTACATATCCTCGCCGACCTTGAAGCGGCGCGAGCGATACGGCTCCCATAAATTGGCGGGATAGACGGGCCGGTCGCCATCGTCGCCCGGGAGGTTGGCCTTGGCGAGCGCGGCCACCGCGGCGCGCACCGCGCCGGCCACGGCGATAACCTTCCACGGCTGCAGATTGCCCCCCGATGGCGCGAAACGCGCGACATCAAAGATTTCGCGCAGCAGCGCTTCAGGAATGGGATCGGGCTTGAACGCGCGGACAGAAATCCGCGACTTCAGGGCTTGGCTGACATTCATGAATGGGATGATGCAGACAGGCGGCGCGGCGGTCCATATTAGGCGCGCTCTTTGCTGCGCTGGGCAATGTCTCTCGCGTAGAGCCGGCCGGCTTTCTGCGCGGCCTCGATTTCCTTCGCAGTCATTTCCCGCGCCAAGGCGGCGGCGCGCTTGCGCGCTGCGTCGTCGGCGTTGAGAGCAACGGCTGCGTATAACCAGGAGAGCGCCCCGACCGGGTCGTCAGCCATGAGCATGTCAGCGAGATGCAGCATGGCGTGCGCGTAGCCGAGTTCCGACGCGCGCAGGAGCCAATAGCGCGCTTCTTCCGGCTCGCTCAGCGTGGCGAGCTGCACCATGGCTTCACGATCCTGAGCGCCGGCGGCGGCGCCGAGCTGTCCCAGTTGGCCCTGGACCTGCTGCG
>CALBSY010000015.1 GCA_937967725.1 uncultured Alphaproteobacteria bacterium
CGGCGACGCCGGTCTCGTCTTCATTAACCCGGAGAACTACGATCAGGTGCATTTGTCGAAGGATATGATCGGCGATCAGATCGCCTATCTGCAGCCGGAGATGGAGGTGCATCTGACCATGCACGAAGGGCAGGCGCTCTCGATCGAGCTGCCGCCGCGGGTGACGGCGACGATCGAGACCACGGAACCGGTCGTGAAGGGCCAGACCGCGTCCTCCTCCTACAAGCGCGCCATGCTCGACATCGGCGTCCGCACTATGGTGCCGCCGCACATCGAAGCCGGCACGCGCGTGGTCATCTCCACGGACGACGGCTCGTACGTCGAGCGCGCGAAGGATTGATGCTGAACAGGCGCCAGACGCTGTTCGGCGGACTGGCGCTTTCCGCCTGCGCGCCGGTTGGCGCTCCGCCTGACGCCGGGTATCCGCCGCGCGATGATCCGCGCTTCACCGCGATTGAGCGGCGCATCGGCGGACGTGTCGGCGTCGCCGCGCTGAACACGGCGAGCGGGGCGTGGCTCACCCATCGCGCCAACGAGCGTTTTGCGCTGTGCTCGACCTTCAAGTGGCTGTTGGCGGCGCAAATGCTGAAAATGGCGGAATGGGAGCCCGGCTTTCTGCGGCAGGAGGTGCTCTATAGCGAGGACGATCTGCTCAGTTACGCGCCTGCGGCCCGCGAGCACATCGCTGACGGCCCAATGGGCCGCATGGGACGGATGAGCGTCGAGCAGATGTGCGAGGCGATTGTTGTTTTGAGTGACAACACCTGCGCCAATCTGCTGCTCGAAGGCGGGATGGGCCCCGCGGGCTTTACCCGTTTCCTGCGCGAGAACGGCGACGGCGTCACGCGGCTGGACCGTTACGAAATTGAACTCAACGATGTGCCGCCAGGCGATGAGCGCGATACGACGACGCCGGACGCCATGGCGCGCACGATGCGGCGTTTCCTGTTGGGACACATGGAAATCGGCGAGCCGCCGCTAAATCAAGCGTCGCGCGAGATGCTGATCGGCTGGCTGGTCGCCAGCCGCACGGGGCGCGAGCGACTGCGCGCCGGCCTGCCCGCGGATTGGCGCGTCGGCGACAAGACCGGCACTTGGAACGGCGAACACAACGCTGCCAACGATGTCGCCATCGCTTGGCCGCCCGGCCGCGATCCGATCGTCATCGCTTGCTACCTTTCTGGCAGCACGGTTGAACCCGCGGCCCGCAACGCTGCGCACGCGGAGATCGCAGCCATCGTCGCGCAGGAATGGGGCTGAGCATGGCCAAGAGCGTCACCATCTATCACAACCCGAAATGCTCGACCTCGCGCCAGGTGCTGGAGATGATCGAAGCGTCCGGCGCGAAGGCCAATGTGATCGAGTATCTCAAGGCCGGCTGGACCAAGAAGCAGCTGAAGGAATTGTTTGCAGCCGCCGGCGTCACGCCGCGCCAGGCGCTGCGCGCCAAGGCGAAGGAAGCTGAAGAGCTCGGCCTGCTCGATGCGAAAGTGAGCGACGCGAAGATCCTCGACGCGATGATCGAACATCCGGTGCTGGTCGAACGCCCGTTCGTCGTAGCGTCAAAAGGGACGCTGCTTGCGCGCCCGAAGGAGCGGGTGCGCGAGGTGCTCTGACGCGATCTAGGGAATCCGCTTCAGCAGTCCGACCAATGTCCGGGTCGCGGGCGAGAACAGCGTTGGCGTGACGTGCGCGCCGTCGGCGCGCTTCACGATTTCGCTCCGCGTCGGGTAGGGCAGCACCGGATTGGTCAGCGCCCGTACGCCTAGGCCTTCCGACATCGCCAACGCCACCGGCGCGATCAGCTCGCCCGCGTCGGCGCCGACGATCGTGGCGCCCAGAATCTTGCCGCCCTTGCCCAGCACCAGCTTGCACCACCCATCCGCGTCGGCCGCCGTGTGCGCGCGATCGTTGTCGTGAAAGCCCCAACGCGCGACGCTGACTTTGTCGCCGTGCCGCTCGCGCGCTTGCGCCTCCGTCAAGCCGATCTGCGCTAGTTCTGGGTCGGTGAAAACGATGTTCGGGATCGCCTGGGCGTCCGCCTTGGTGCGCGCCTTGAACAAGGCATTGCGCACGAACACGCTGGCGTGCCAGCCGGCAAGATGCGTGAACAAGCCGCGCCCGGCCGCGTCGCCCAGCGCCCACACCCGCGAATTGGTGCTGCGCAGCGTGTCGGATGTCTCTACGCCTTTCTTGGTGAAGCTAATGCCGGCTTCCTCCAATCCAAGCTCATGCAGCCCTGGCGTGCGACCAACCGCGATCAGCAAATGCGAGCCATCGAGCGTCTGCGTCCGGCCGTTGTTCTCGATGATGAGCTGGACGCCCGCGCCACCGCGCGCCGCAGCCGTGGCCTGCCAGCCTTCCAACACCTCTACGCCTTCACGGCGCAATTTCGTGAGCACCAGGCCTGCCGCTTCGCGGTCCGACGGACCAAGCGTTTGCGCGGCTTCGACGATAGTCACGTCCGCGCCGAGCCGCCGGAAGGCTTGGCCGAGTTCAACGCCGATGGCGCCGCCGCCCAGGATCAAGAGCTTCGAAGGCAGCGCTTCGAGGTCGAATATGGTTTCATTGGTCAGCGCACCAACCTGCTCCAAGCCAGCAATCGGCGGCAGCACCGGGCGCGAGCCGGTGGCGATCACGAACCGCTTGGCCCGCACGCGGGCGCCCTCGCTCACGACGGTGCGGGCGTCGGCAAATCGCGCGCGCTCGCGGATGACCGTGACGCCCAGTCCTTCGAATCGCTCCTGGCTGTCGTTCGGCTCGATCGCGGCGATCGCGCCGCGCACGTGGCTTTGCACGCGCGTCCAGTCCACTGAAACGCCGGTCGTATCCAGACCCAAGTCGGCGCCGTTGCGCGCCTTGTGCGCCAGCGCCGCCGCCGCGATGAGCGCCTTCGACGGCACGCACCCGTAATTCAGGCAATCGCCGCCCATCTTACCGGCTTCGAACAGCACGACATCGAGCCCGAGCTGCGCTGCGCCGGCCGCGACCGAGAGACCGGCCGCGCCCGCGCCGATGATGCAGATGTCCGGCTTGAGCTCCCTCACGCCGCGTTCTCCGCGCGTTTTCCGCGCAGCGCCTTCACGGCGACCGGAATCAGCGCCAGCACGATCAGCCCCAAAATCGGAAGCAGGATCGCCGGCGATGTCAGCAGCGCGCGAGCAGCCTCATCCGGATCGGTCGTCGTCCCTGTGGCTAATAGCGCTTTCAGTCCCGCGCCCACCGACGCGTACACGAATGTGCCCGGAATGATGCCGATGGCCGTCGCCAGCACATAGTCGCGCAGCTTCACGTCGAAGAACGCGGGCGCCACGTTCACGGCCCAAAACGGCGCGACCAGCGTCAGGCGCAGCACAAGGAGGTAAGAAAACGCATTCTTTCGAAAGCCTTCGCGCAACTTCTCTAACCAGCCGCTGGCGCGTTCGCGCAACGCGTCGCCGAAGGCGGTGCGCGCGGCCAGAAAGATAAGAGTCGCGCCCAACGTTGCGCCGAGCCAGGCGGCGCCTCCGCCCAGCCAAGTGCCGAATAGGAAGCCTGCGGACATCGTGAAAAGGCTTGCGCCCGGCAGCGAGATCGTTACCGCCGCCGCGTAGAGCAGCGCAAACAGCGCTAGCGCCGTCACCAGATGTGCGCTGACGAAAGCGTCGAGCGTCTGCGCCTGTGCGTAAAGCGCATCGAGCGAAAGCCGTTGATCCACGCGGAACGCCAGCGCCAGCGCCAGCGCCACCGCGATCAGAGCTATGGGCAGAAACCGCAGCGGGCTGCGTTTGCGGGTCGGGGCGTCGGGCTGGCTCATCTCTGTGCCTTCGATCCCAGAACCGGCTGCGTTACAAGTGAAACCGCGCGGCCCCGGCATGCGTATCCGCTATCAAACGGAGATATCATGCGCTGGCTTTCCGGTTTTCTTCTCGCCCTCGGCCTGGTTGCTTGCGGGGCTTCGCCGAGCAACGCCCAATCGGCCAATCGCGCCGAAGCGGTGTTCGCCGGCGGTTGCTTCTGGTGCGTTGAGAGCGATTTCGAACATCTCGACGGCGTGATCGAAGCGGTCTCGGGCTATACGGGCGGAGACCTGCGCAATCCTACCTACCGCAACCACGAAGGCCATCTGGAGGCCGTGCGCGTTACCTACGATCCGGGCCGGATAAGCTACGCGCAATTATTGCATCATTTTTGGCGTCATCACGATCCGTTGGATGCGGGCGGCCAGTTCTGCGATCGCGGCCACTCGTATCAATCCGCTATTTTCGTCACCGAAGAACAGCGCGCCGCGGCGGAAGCTTCACTCGCCGCAACCGAGCGTACGCTGGGCCGCGAGGTCGCCACGCCGATCTTGCCGCTCGGCCGGTTCTGGCGCGCCGAGACCTATCACCAGGATTACTACGAAAAGAATCCCGTTCAGTACCGCTTCTATCGCTGGCGCTGCGGCCGCGATCAGCGCATCCGCGAAATTTGGGGCGACCGTTGACGTAAGTCCCGCGGCGCGTACAGATCGCGCGTCGGTTCTCCTTGCGGAGATGAAGAGGGAACGCGGTGCGAATCCGCGGCTGCGCCCGCAGCTGTAAGCGGCGAGCTTGAGGCCAAACCACTGGAGCGATCTGGGAAGGGGCCAAAAGCAAAGACCCGCTAAGCCAGAAGACCTGCCGACAAGAACCTGAGGTCCGGGACGGGGCCGGGGAGGGTGTCGTGCGTTGGATTTTATGTGCGC
>CALBSY010000016.1 GCA_937967725.1 uncultured Alphaproteobacteria bacterium
AGTGGCGGCGCGAGCGGCGCGGTAGGAAGTTACCGCTATCGTAAGTTACTGGTTATAAATAGAAATCGGGTGCCTCTTGACGCCGAATCGCGCCTCCACTACACGCGCGCCTTCGTTTCGTCAGGACAAAACCCATGCGCACTACCTCGACGCGCTCGGCCAAGGCCTCGGAGATCACCAACGGCTGGAGCGTTGTTGACGCCGAAGGCGCGGTGGTCGGCCGCCTCGCTTCGTTCATCGCGCTGCGCCTTCGCGGCAAGCATCGCGCCGATTTCACGCCGCACGTCGACACCGGCGATCATGTCGTCGTCATCAACGCCGAGAAGGTGGCGCTGACCGGCAAGAAGATGACCGACAAGGTCTATTACCGCCACACCGGTTATCCAGGCGGCATCAAGGAACGGGTCGCCGGCAAGGTGCTCGCGGGCAAGCATCCCGAGCGGGTGCTGGAGAAGGCCGTCGAGCGCATGATGCCGAAGGAAAGCCCGCTGGCGCGCAAGCAGCTGGCGAAGCTGCGCGTGTACGGCGGCGCCGAGCATCCGCATGCGGCGCAGAACCCCGTCACCATCGATTTCAAATCCAAGAACCGCAAGAACTCGAGGATCGGCTAATCATGAGCGACACCAGCCAAGGCCTAGAGTCACTCGGCGAACTGACGGGCGCGCCTGCGCCGGTCGAACAAAACGTTGCAGTGCTGCGCGAGAAGAAGGTCGATCAGTTCGGCCGCGCGTACGCGACCGGCAAGCGCAAAAACGCCATCGCGCGCGTATGGGTGAAGCCCGGTAAGGGCAAGATCACCATCAACGGCAAAGAATCGGACGCGTATTTCGCGCGCCCGGTGCTGCGCATGATGATCAACCAGCCGTTCAAGGTCACCAACCGCGAAGGCGAGTTCGACGTGATTTGCACGGTGGCGGGTTCGGGCCTGTCGGGCCAAGCCGGCGCAGTGCGTCACGGCATTTCCAAGGCGCTAGCCGATTACGAGCCGCCGCTAAGGCCCGCGCTGAAGCACGCCGGCTTTCTCACCCGCGACAGCCGCGTGGTCGAGCGCAAGAAGTACGGCCGCAAGAAAGCGCGCCGCAGCTTCCAGTTCTCGAAGCGCTAAGCCGCTTCAAATTGGGTACACTGGACGGGCGCTTCTCTCAGGGAAGCGCCCGTTTTGGTTGGGAGCAGGCGCGATGGCGCAAAAAGTATTCATCGATGGCGAGGCGGGTACGACGGGCCTGCAGATTCGCGAGCGGCTGGAAGGGCGGCGCGACATCGCGTTGGTCTCGATCGATCCGGAGAAGCGCAAGGACGCAGACGAGCGTAAGCGGCTGCTGAATAGCGTCGATGCGGTGATCCTTTGCCTGCCGGACGACGCGGCGCGCGAGGCGGTGTCCCTGATCGAGAACGATGCGGTGAAGGTGATTGACGCATCCACCGCGCATCGCGTGGCCGAGTGGTGGACTTACGGATTTGCCGAAATGACCAAGGGCCAGCGCGAAGCCATCGCGCGGGCTAACCGCATCTCCAATCCGGGCTGCTATCCGACCGGTTTCGTCGCGCTGGTGCGGCCGCTGACCGAGGCCGGCGTCGTGCCGCGTGATTGGCCGCTCAGCGTGAATCCGGTCAGCGGCTATTCGGGTGGCGGCAAGGCGATGATCGCGGAGTTCGAAAACGAGGCCGATCCGACCTACACGCGGGCGCCGTATCGTATTTATGCGATGGGCCAGAAGCACAAGCACGTCCCGGAGATGCAGAAATACGCGAACCTCGTGCGGGCGCCGATCTTTCAGCCGAGCGTTGGCCGTTACTACAAAGGCATGATCGTGGAGGTTCCGCTGCATTTGCCGGCGCTGCCCGGCCAGCCGAGGCTGCGCGACGTGCACGATGCGCTCGCGGCGCACTATGCGCGCGAGCGGTTTGTCGCTGTCGCGTCGCAAGAGGAGGCGGCGGCGGTGAAGACGCTCGATCCGGAAGGGCTCAACGGCACAAACCGGATGAAGCTCTTCGTATTTGGGACCGACGAGCAGGCGCGTTTGGTGGCGTTGCTGGATAATCTCGGCAAGGGGGCGTCGGGCGCGGCGGTCTCTTCGCTCCCGCCCGCCGCCTCGTGATCTTCTCGGACTGCCGTTCGGAAAGCTGCGTGTTCCGGCGCGGAGCGCCGACCAGCATGTAGACAGACGGTTTGCCGGCGAACCAGAGGCCATG
>CALBSY010000017.1 GCA_937967725.1 uncultured Alphaproteobacteria bacterium
GTTGCCGGCACCAACGGCAAAGGGTCGACGATCGCCTTCATGCGCGCAATCGCGGAGGCGGCAAAGCGCAGCGTTCATGCCTTCACCAAGCCGCACTTGTTCTTGCTGAACGAACGCTTTGTCATCGCCGGCAAGCCGGCATCCGACGACACGCTGACCGCCGCCGCGGCGCGCGTGCATCAAGCAGCGCCCGCGCTGACGCAGTTCGACGCACAGGTCGCAGCCGCGCTACTGCTCTTCGCCGATACACAAGCGGACTTGATTTTGCTCGAGACCGGCATGGGCGGACGCGATGATTCCACCAACGTCATCGATGCACCCGCCCTCGCTGTAATCACGCCCGTTGGCTTGGATCACCAAGATGCGCTCGGCGCGACACGGGCGGAGATTGCCGCGCACAAGGCGGGCATCCTGAAGAGCGGCGCGCCCGGCATCGTCGCGCCTCAGACGCCGGAAGCGATGGAAGTGATCCAAGCGCACGCCGAGTCGATCGGAGCGCCGCTTTTCCGCCACGGCGTCGAATGGGACGCGTACGCGAGCCATGGTCGTCTAGTCGTTCAAACCGAAACGCGCGCGCTCGATCTGCCGCTGCCGGCGCTGCGCGGACGCCATCAGATCGACAATGCCGGCCTTGCCTGCGCGGCGCTGCTCTTAACTGACACGATCTCGCTTGATGAGGCCGCGTTCGCCCAAGGCCTCACGCACGCGCGATGGCCCGCACGGTTGCAGCCGCTGACACGCGGCCGGTTCAGCGCGCCGATCCGCGCGGCTGGCGGTGAAGTATGGGTCGATGGCGGACATAATCAGCACGCCGCCAAGGCGCTGGCGGATTGGCTGGGCGACATGCAGCGCAAACGCCTGGCGCCGACGATCGCCATCGTCGGTCTGCGCGCGCGCAAGGACGCCGCAGCGTTCGTGGACGCACTCGCTGGCGGCGCCGATCAGGTCATCGCTGTTCCGCTTGCTGAAGACCACGTCGCGCCGTCATCAATCGCAAAGATCGCCGCACCATCGCTTGTCGCGGCCATGCAAAACGCGGCGCAGTTTCCCGCGCCGCGCGTGCTGATCTGTGGGTCGCTGTTACTGGCGGCTGAAGCGCTCAGATTAGAGAACGGCTAGACGCTCTCGTTCAGCCACTCGACGATCTTCGATTTAGGCATGGCGCCGACCGTGCTCGCGGCCACTTTACCGTCGTTGAACACCATCAGCGTCGGGATGCCGCGCACGCCGTATTTGCCGGGCGTCATTGGGTTCTCGTCGATATTGAGCTTAGCCACCGTGACGCGTTCGCCCATTTCGTTGGCGATCTCCTCCAGCGCGGGACCAATCTGCTTGCACGGGCCGCACCATTCCGCCCAAAAGTCCACCAGAACCGGACGGCCGGATTTCAGCACGTCGGCGTCGAAACTATCGTCGGTGATCTTGGTGGTGGTCACGCGGCATTCTCCTCACGCAGAATCGTTACGCGGATGTAGGCGCGAACCGTTAACGTTTCAACCTTGCTGGAACCGCTGCAACGCAGCATCAAGCTGCGTGTCGGGCAGCTCCATCAAATGCGGCGCTTCCGTCCACAACAACACGCATGACACCGGCTTGTTAGGGAAAATTTTGCGCAACACCTCGCGGTAGAGCGCGAGTTGCAGGACATAGGACTCGGGCGCGGCGTCAGCTCGCCGGGGCGCGGGCCGGTCGGTCTTGTAATCCAGAACGATCACACGTTCGTCATCCACGACCAGCCGATCCACGACGCCGCGAACCGCCTTCCCCGCGGCTTCGCCGACAATCGGCGCCTCGGCGCGACTTGCCGCGCCAAATACAGCAGCGAAACGCGCATCTTCGACGACACGCAACGCTTCATTGGCATGCGCTTCGGCTTCCGCATCGCCGGCGCCTTGTCGCGCCAGCCAGGCGCGCGCGGCTGCGGCGCGCTGTTCCGGCTCGACGTCCGGCAGTCTCTGTAGCAAGCCGTGGATCAGACGTCCGCGCCGGAAACGCTTCTGCCCCTCGCTGCGCGGCGAAAACAACGCCGGATCGATCCGATGCAGACGAGACGGCGCTGCGATCTCGACTCGGGCGGCGCCAGGCGCGGGCGTTCTTACCCATTCTGGCAATGCGACGGCTGTCGTCTCCGCGCCGCTCACAACATCGGCGTGCATGATCTGCCCGATCCGCAGCCCGGCGCCACACGGCGTGTCGATGGGCGCGGCGCCGAGCCGCGTGAGCGCCGCTTCTACCGCGGCGCGCCAGCTCACCTCCGGCGCTTCACCGTTTCGCCATTGTGGACCGCATACGATTAAACGATCGCAGGCGCGCGTCATCGCCACGTACAACAGCCGCCAATGTTCGCCCAGCATCCGCGCCTCGTGCGCCGTACGCGCGGCGGCGACCTGCGCATCGTCATCGCCTTTGCGGAAGGAGACGTACGGGCCGTCGTCATCCTTGAAGATCAGCCCGTTGTCAGGCGCGTCTTCCACGTCGCCGGTTGAGTCCGGCAAAATTACCACGGGCGCTTCAAGTCCCTTGGCGCCGTGTACGGTCATAGCGCGGATGGCGCCGGTTTCGGCTTCCAGCTCGCGCTTCACCTGCTGGGCGTCGAGTTCGATGTCATAGAGGAAGCGCTGCAGCGTCGGCGCGACGTGGTGCGGCAGCCGCAATGCGCGCTGCAGCAATTCTTCCAGCGGATCGCGGGTTTCGGGCCCGAGCCGCGCAAACACGCGCGACCAGCCGGACGGGCCGCCGCCATGCGGCGTCTCCAGCGCCCAACTCAGAAACGCGAACGGGTCAGCGCCGCGGCGCGATACCAGTTCCCGCATAAAGGCTTGCGCCGGGCGGTACTTCGCGTCCTTCGCCTCCAGCAGACGCTTCAGCAGTCGCTCCTGGCCGCGCTCATAAGCGAGCGGGAAGATGTCGCTGTCGTCGTCGCAGAGATTGCACCACGGTCCTTTGAGCACGCAGGCAAGCGACAGATCGTCGGCGGGATCGAGCGCCACTTGAATCAACGCCAGGCAATCCTGCACCGCCAGTTCGTCGCGCAGCACCATGCGATCAGCGCCGGCGACCGGAAGTCCCGCACGCTTGAACGCCTTGATCAGCTCGCGGAACATCGCGCCGCGCTTGCGCACGAGCGCCAGCACATCGCCCGCGCGCACCGGACGTAACGCGCCGTCCTCCCACACGGCTTCACGCGTTTCGATCATCGACTTAACGCGTTCGGCGATTCTCTTGGCCAAAATCACATGCGCGCTGGTCTCGCGCTCCATGTCGAGCGGCGCATCCCAAGGTTTTGCCTCGGCGATCGCAGGGCGCGGCGTGACCGGCCACACCTCCACCACGCCGGCTTCGCCGGCGCGAGCGGCAAGGTGCTTGATCTCATCGTGCTCGCCAATGCCGGCGATCACCGGTTTATCGCGCAGCGTCTCGTCAACCGCGCGCAGGATTTCGGGCGACGAGCGGAACGATGTGCGCAGTTCGGGCGCGCGAAACCGCTTCTCGGCGGCGGCCGCGCGTGCGGAAAGGTTTTGCGACTCAGCGAGGAAGCGCTCCGGCTCGGCCCCCTGGAACGCGTAGATGCTCTGCTTGGGGTCGCCTACCGCGAACACGGTGCGCGTTTTTTCGCGCGCGCCCAAACCGGCGAAGAATTCGTTGCGCAACGGCTCGATTAAGTCCCATTGCGCCGGGCTGGTGTCCTGCCCCTCGTCAATCAGGATATGGTCGAGCCCGCCATCAAGCTTGTAGAGCACCCAAGGCGCCGCCTCCGACCGCCGCAACAG
>CALBSY010000018.1 GCA_937967725.1 uncultured Alphaproteobacteria bacterium
AGCCTGACCTGGCGCTGGCAATCCACGCCGGATGCGGGCGCAACTTGGAACGACCGCTGGGTGATCCGCTACACACGCCGCGCGCCCTAGCTCGGGCGGCAATATTCCAACGACACCGTGCCGCGCTGTCCGCCCACGCGGCCGAAGCTGTGACGGCTGGACTCGTCGTAGCTCGCGCTGGCGCCATCCATGAGCGGCAGCATCACAGTGGGCGGGGCGCTGGCCGTCACTTCCACCTCGGAGTTGTGGCCGTACCGGCACGACACCGCGACCGGAAACGTGTCATCCATCACCGGTGCTATGTCGACCATAGCCGTCGCATTGTCGTCGCTGCTGACGATCGCCATCATGGTGATGCGGGCGTTGGCCCCACGTGACGCGGTACAGCCCCACGTGCCGGGCGTGAACACGATGTCGGCCGGACCCTGTCCCATGTAGACGATGCTGCCGTCGGTCTGCGGCGCGGCGTTCTGCAGTTCGAACACGGCCGTCGTCGCGAGCGTGTCGCCGCCATAGGTCTGTTCTTCCCAGCGCACGCGGCAAAGCCAAGCGCCTTCCGGCTGCGCCGATAGGCTGGGGGCGAGCGAGGCCCAAAGAAGCACGGCAATGGCAGGTGTGACGAACGATTTCCGGGCAGGCGTCATATGCGCCTCCTGATGGATGCCCTCACGGCTCTTTTCTAGCAGACCGGTTGGAAACCCGCCAGGACTTCGCTTGGACGCCTTGCCTTGAGCGCCCGAGCGGGCAAGGTGAGAGGCAAGAACCAACAGACAAGTTTTCGGGAGGCAAACATGGCGCGCGTGGCATTCGTAACTGGCGGCACCCGCGGAATCGGCAAGGCGATCTCGGAGCGGCTGAAGGCTGACGGGATGAAGGTCGCCGCCGGTTATTCGGGCAACGAGGAAGCCGCCAACGCCACGGCCAAAGAACTCGACATCATGGTCGTGAAAGGCAATGTCGGCAATTTCGACGATTGCGTGAAGGCCGCCAAGGCGGTCGAAGAGCAGCTCGGCCCGATCGACGTGCTGGTCAACAACGCCGGCATTACGCGCGACGGCTTCTTCCACAAGATGAGCCACGAGCAATGGTCAGAGGTGATCCGCGTCAATATGGATTCGTGTTTCAACATGACGCGGCAGGTGATCGAAGGCATGCGCGGACGCGGCTGGGGCCGCATCGTCAACATCAGTTCGATCAATGGGCAAAAAGGCCAGGTCGGGCAGGTGAATTACTCCGCGGCAAAGGCCGGCATGATCGGGTTCACCAAAGCGCTGGCGCAGGAGTGCGCCAACAAGGGCATCACCGTGAATTGCGTAGCGCCCGGCTACATCGACACCGACATGGTGGCCGCCGTGCCGGAAGAGGTGTTGAAGAAAATCATCGCGGGCATACCGGTCGGCCGTCTCGGCAAAGCCGAGGAAATTGCGAGCGCGGTTTCGTTCTTGGCGTCGGAAGGCTCAGGCTTCATGACCGGTTCGACGCTGACCATGAACGGCGCACAGTACATCGTGTAGTGACGCCGCGTCGCGGAACTTCTCCCGGTCGCTTTACGTTTCTCCTTCAGCAACGGAGGAGAACCTCATGGATAAAGAACATGTGAAAAGCGGCGCGGACAAAGCGTCCGGCGCTGCGAAGGAAGCTGCCGGTAAGGCGACCGACAACAAAAAGCTCGAGGCCGAAGGGAAACTGGATAAGGCCAAAGGCGCGGCGCGTGAGTTCATCGGCGACGCCAAGGACGCGGCGCGCCGCGCAGAAGATAAGCGCAATTGAACCTTGCGAAGATGACCGAAGAAAAACGCAAGCAAGGGTCGCCGCGCGCCGCCGATCCGAAGTCGCGAAATGACGCAAAGCCTGGACAACCCAAGCGCGCGCATCGCGATTTCGTCGACAGCGGCAAACACGAGAACAAGGATACGCGGCGCGAAATGCGCGAAAAGCACTAAAGCGTCCGGCCGATGAGGTTGGAGGGCTCGCCGTAAAGGGGGCCCTTCAGCTGCGTCACGGCTTATGCACGTATTCCAGCTTTAGTCCGTCCGGATCGGCGAAGAAAACGGCGTAGTAGCCTACTCCGTAGCGCGGATAGTCTGCGGGGGCATCGAGAATTGTCGCGCCCATGCTTTGCAGGTGCGCGTACATCGCATCCACATCCTCGCGGCTCGCCGCCATCCAGGCGACGTGGTGCAAACCGGGGCTGTAGCGATCGTGCGTACGGCCCGCGTGCTCGCCGCGCGCGCTGAGGATGCCGATCGAGCAGAAATCGTCGCCATTGCGCAAATCAAAGTCGAAGCCGGTCTCGTCCGAGGCGAATGGATTGCCTTTGACCAGCTTGTGGCCCATGAAACCCAGCACGCTTTCGTAAAAGGCGCGCGATGCGCGCGCATCCTTCACCGTCAGATCAATATGATGGATGCCGCCGCGCATCAGCGGTTGGCGCCCGGCTTCCACAGCAAATCCGCCTTGCCGTGATCGTTGGCCCAGCGTGCGGCGACGAACAGCAGGTCCGATAGCCGATTGGCGAACTTGATCGCCTCCGGCGAGACCGGTTCTGCGTCGCTCAGCGCGACGATAGCACGTTCGGCGCGGCGGGCGATGGCGCGCGCGAGGTGCAGATGCGCGGCCGCCGGAGCGCCGCCAGGCAGAATGAAAGAGGTCAGCGGCGCAAGTTTCTCGTTGAGCTGATCGACCTCGGCCTCGAGTCGCGTGACTTGATTGTCCTGAATGCGCAGCGGCTCGAACTTCAGATCGTCCGCGTGCGGCGTGGCGAGATCGGCGCCGAGATCAAACAGATCGTTTTGTGCGCGCTCCAGAATTGGGTCGAGCACCGGGTCCGATGTCGTGTAGAGCCGCGCCACGCCGATCGCGGAGTTCGCCTCGTCCACCGCGCCGTACGCTTCCACCCGCACGCCTGCCTTGGAGACGGGCTCGCCTGTGGCCAGCCGCGTCTTGCCGCCATCGCCAGCCTTGGTGACGATCTTGTCGATCCGAACCATGTCAGCCGTAATGCTGCCGCGCCCACAGCGCTGCAACCAAAATCAGGATCACCACGAACTGCGCGACCACGCGCATGCGCATGGCCTTGTTCGACCATGAGCGCCCGAAATCCCCGCCGCGGAACAAAGTGTAGATGCCGAAGCACAGTGTCACGAAGACGACCACCAGCCCAGCTGGGATCAGGTAGTTGAAGAGGTCCATTAACCAAGTCTAGGCCCGCGCTGGGGCTTCCGCCATGCGCCAAATCCAACCTATAACAGCCGGGCATGTGGTCGGGGCCGGCGGACTGCTAGGCTTCCGAAATGATCGAATCACTCCTGCTTTTGGCCGCCCTGGGCGCGATCGGCGCTGCGGCTTGGTTCGCCTACCGTTCGGCCGGCGTGGAGCCGATCCGGGCTGAGCGTGACCGGCTGCGCACCGAAGCCGACGCGTTGCGTAAGGAGAACACGCAACTCGCCGCCGATCTCGCCGCCGCAAAGGCCGCGACCGGTGCGCGCTCGGAGAGCGAAGAAGCACGTTTTCTGGCGTTGGCGCAGCAGGCGCTGCAAGCGTCGCAGCAAAGCTTCATGGCGCTCGCCAATGAAACATTTGAAAGGCACAAGCAAGCCGCCGCAGGCGGTGTGAAGGAAGTGCTGGCCCCGGCTCAGGAGCAGCTAGCCAAGCTTGCGACGTCGGTGGAGGCGCTCGACAAGGCGCGGCTGCAGGATAAGTCGGTGATGGGCGAACAGGTTCGTCAGATCGTCGACGCGGTCGGCGCCACCAACAAGACGACGCAGAACTTGCTCACCGCACTGCGCGCGTCGCCGAAGATGCGCGGTCGTTGGGGCGAGCAGACATTGCGCAATGTCCTCGAACTGTCGGGCCTTGCCGCGCATGTCGACTTTCAGGAGCAAACTTCAAAGACGGACGGCGAGGGCGGCCGCGTGCGCGCGGACGGGGCGCGGCGGGGACGAGGCGTGC
>CALBSY010000019.1 GCA_937967725.1 uncultured Alphaproteobacteria bacterium
CCTGCTGCGACTGCGCGACTTGCGGAACCGGTCGTGGCGTCGTTGGGGGCAGACCCGGCCGTCACCCGCGACGCGGCCGAGATGCCTTCCGGCGAGTATACGCTCGATCCGCGTCACACCAGCGTGACTTGGCGGATCCGCCACTGGGGCCTGGCGCCATACACGGGCCGCTTCGACGCGGAGTCCGGCGCGCTGAATTTCGACGCCGCCGATCCTGCGCGATCGACGGTGAGCGTTCGCATTCCCTTGGCGTCGATCAGCACCGGGCTCTTGAACCAAGCCGGGGAGCGCGCCTTCGATCGCGATATCTCCGCATACCTGGGCGCTGAAGCGCATCCCGACATTGTCTTCACGTCGACCTCGATCGAGGCGACGTCGGCGACGACGGGGCGCATTCATGGCGAACTGAGCTTCAACGGACGGACACATCCGGTGACGCTGGAAGCGGTGTTCGAAGGCGGTCGGGTGATCCCGACCAGCCAGCGCCCGACACTCGGCTTCACCGCGCGCGGCATTATCCAGCGCTCGCGCTGGCTTGAGGGCGTGCCGCCGCTGCACAACAGCGCCTCGCCCGGCGATGAAGTCGAACTCATTATCAGCGCCGAGTTCACGCGCCCGCCGGCGCAGCAGGCGCAATAGCGTCAGGCTGCCGGCGCGAGCGGCCCGTCCTTGATGCGGTCGAGATTGCCTGAGCCGGGGATGAAGACGCCCTCGATGCGGATGCCGTCCGGGTCTTCGAACAGCGTCGAATAATAGCCCGGCGCCCAGGGGCCTTCTTCGCCGGTGCGGATCATCGTGGCGCCGAACTCTTGCATTGCGGCAGCGAGCGCATCGACGTCTTCGCGCGAGCGCAGGCGGAAGCAGAAATGATGCAGGCCAACGCGCCATTGATCGAACGGCGTGTCGCGGTGCTCGGGCGCGGCGGGGCGGATGAGCACGCCGGTTCGCGCGCCGATGCAGTAGAAGATCTGACCGGGTACGTCGTACTGGATGGCCATGCCGAAGGATTCGACGAGCAGGTGGTGGTAGAACGGCCGCGACGCCGCGACGTCGCGAACCGTGAGCTGAATGTGGGCGATGCCGTTTGGGGAGATCATGCTGAGCTCAGCTCTGTCAGGCACTGCGTCCCTTCTCCTGGTGAAGGAGAAGGTGGCCGCGAAGCGGCCGGATGAGGTTTACCGCGAGAGGACGTCTTGAGTCTCGTTGTGACGCGCCGGTAAAATCTCACCCGTCGTTCGCTTCGCGAACAGACACCCTCTAGGGGTCGGTTAGTCGTCGATCTCCGCAATGATGCGCGCTTCGACTTCGCCGAATGCTTGGTAGACGTCGGCGTTCTTGATCCGCATGACGCGCCAGCCTGACGTGCGAAGGTATTCCGTCTTCATCTCGTCCCAGGCTTGTTGGTCCTCGGTGTCGTGTGATGGGCCATCGACTTCGATCACGAGTTTGATGGCCGGACACGCGAAATCCGCAACCCAAGGTCCGATTGGATACTGCCGTCTGAACTTGCGCGCGATGAGCCGACGATTGCGCAGCAGCGACCACAGCTTCTCTTCCGCACTCGTTTGGTTCTTGCGGCTTTCGCGAGCTCGCCGGACGGAATTGGGATCGTGCTTCAATTGGCTCTCCCGCATCCAGCATAGCGTTCCCTCTCCCGGTTAGGGAGAAGGAGTCACGCCGAAGGCGGACGGGTGAGGTTTGCCGGAGGCGCAGGATCAGGCGCGGCTACGCTTGCGCATATTCTGCAGCACGCAGCAAACCTCATCCGGCCCTTCGGGCCACCTTCTCCTTAACCAGGAGAAGGGACGCATTGCCCTTGCCGTCGCGCTAGTAAACTTCCACGCCTATTCCGTCACGATTCAGTTTTGTCCATTCGAACATCTGAGATTCGTAAGCACCCTCCTCGGTGTGAAAGCGCACCCAATCACCGCTCTCGAATGATATCCGAAGCATCGAAGAGGACTCGAGTTCAACGGTTACTGGAATCTGATTGATCAAAAGCCAAACTGGTGTCGCTGACGCGCCTTCCTCCCAGCTGTGCTATTGCCCGCGATCCTGAACTCGATCCTCTGCATATTTTGAACGCGCTTCAGATTGCCGAACGCAAGCTGAAAGTCGAAGGCGCCAAGGCCAACAAAGAAGATCGGCTCCGTACCGACCTCTTCGCGGAGCAAGTCGACAATCTTCTGATCGAACAAGCGCATGCACGCACGTTAACACTCCCCGCGTTGCGAACAAAGGCGAAACACTGCAGCCTCCGCGCATGTCGCGAATCAGCAGCGCAGGTTTGGACGATCTGAACGCGGAGCAGCGCGCGGCGGTGGAGCATGGGCTCGAGCCGCTGCTGGTGATTGCCGGCGCGGGGTCGGGGAAGACGAAGACGTTGTCGTGCCGCGTGGCGCATCTGGTTGCGAACGGGGCCGATCCGTCGCGCATCCTGTTGCTGACGTTCTCGCGGCGCGCGGCGAGTGAGATGATTGCGCGCGTCGGCAAGGTGATGGCAGGCGATGTGCGCATTCCATGGGCGGGGACGTTTCACGCCATCGGCGCGCGGCTGATCCGCGAACTGGCGCCGGTGATCGGCGTCGATCCGGACTTCACCATCCACGATCGCGCCGACAGCGCCGATCTGATGGGCATGGTGCGCACCGAGCTTGGCGTAGCGACCGGCGCAAAGCGGTTTCCGATGAAGGGGACGTGCCTCGCGATTTATTCGCGCGTCATGAATGCGGACGAGGAGATCGCCGACGCGTTGGCGGCGGCGTTTCCGTGGTGCCGCGAGTGGGAGGCGGAGTTGAAGCGCCTGTTCGCGGCGTATGTGGAGGCGAAGCAGAAGCAGAACGTGCTGGACTATGACGATTTGCTGTGGCTGTGGGCCGAGGCGATGAATGAGCCGGCCTTGGCGGCGGAGGTCGGCGCGCGCTTCGATCACGTGCTGGTCGACGAATATCAGGACACCAACAAGCTGCAGGCGCGCATTCTGCTGGCGATGAAGCCCGATGGACGCGGGCTGACAGTCGTGGGCGATGACGCGCAGTCGATCTATTCGTTCCGCGCCGCGGACGTGCGCAATATTCTGGAGTTTCCGAAGGCGTTTGAGCCACCGGCGCACCTGGTGACGCTGGAGCAGAATTATCGCTCGACAGCGCTGATCCTTGCCGCGTCGAACGCGGTAATCGATCTGGCCGAGGAGCGCTTCACCAAGAATTTGCGCACCACGCGCGCCGGCGGCGCCGCGCCGAAGCTCGTCAGCGTGCGCGATGAGGCGGCGCAGGCGTCGTATGTGGCGGAGTGCGTGCTGGAGGCGCGCGAGCGCGGGCTGGCGCTGAAACAGCAGGCCGTGCTGTTCCGTGCGGCGGACTTTTCCGCGCCCGTCGAACTGGAGCTGGCCAAGCGCGACATTCCGTTCGTGAAATTTGGCGGGCTGAAGTTTCTCGAAACGAGCCATGTGAAAGACATGCTCGCTTTTCTG
>CALBSY010000020.1 GCA_937967725.1 uncultured Alphaproteobacteria bacterium
ATTTGCAGATCGAGCACCTGATTGAGCAGCGCTTCCTTACGCGCCAGCACTTCCGGAGCACGCAGCTCAATCAGAATCTCGCCTTGCTCGACGCGCTGTCCTTCCTCCACGGCGATGTGCGAAACGATGCCGCCGTCGCGGTGCTGGACTGTCTGCCGGCTGCCGGAAACGACGATCACGCCGGGCGCGACCACGGCTGCGTCCAACGGCGCGAGCGCCGCCCAGCCCAGGAAAGCGACAAAGAAACTGCTGAATGCAATAAGCCCGAAGCGGATTTCGCCGCGGGCATCGTCGGTCGTGAAGCGTTTGGTTTGCGCCGCGTCCATGGTTAGCTCTCCCGGGCCCGCAGCGGCGTCACCGCGCTGGCTTGACGCGCCGCGAGGGCGCGCGTGACCTCATCGCGCGGCCCTACCCGTTCGATTGCTCCATCTTGCAGCACAAGGATGCGATCCATGGCGGAGATGACGCCAGCGCGGTGCGCGATAGTGACAATAGCCGCACCGCGCGCTTTTGCAGCGGCAATTGCCTGGACCAGCGCCGTTTCTCCATCCGCATCGAGATGGGCGTTGGGCTCATCGAGCACCAAAAGCACGGGATCGTTATAGAGCGCGCGCGAGAGCGCCACGCGTTGGGCTTGGCCGAGCGACAGCCCGCGGCCACGCGGTCCGAGCATTGTGTCGTACGCCTTCGGCAGGCGCAGGATCATGTCGTGCGCGCCCGCTGCTTGCGCCGCAGCAACTGTTAACGCGTCCGCCTCCGGCGTCTGCGGCGCGAAGCGGCGGATGTTCTCGCCCACCGTGCCGGCGAGCAGCGACACGTCCTGCGGCAAATAGCCGAGGTGACGTCCAAGCGCGTCCACGTCCCAGTCCGCGAGGTTGGCGCCATCGAGACGGACGACGCCGGCGTCGGGCGCAAGCGCGCCGACCGCGACGCGGGCTAGCGTCGACTTGCCGGCGCCGCTTGGCCCCACAACGCCAAGCGCCTCGCCTGGCGATACGCCAAACGACACTTGCGCCAACGCCAGACGGCTCGCTTCCGGCACGCGCACGACGACCCGTTCGAACCGAAGCTCGCCCTGCGGCGCTGGCAACGCCGTGCGCTGCTGCTCTTTTGGTTCGTCATCGATGAGCTTGGTGAGATTCTTGTAGGCAACACGCGCTTGTTCGATCTGGCGCCACCCGCTCACAACCTGTTCTAGCGGCGCTAGCGCGCGCGCCGCCAGGATGGAACCGGCGATCAGCGCGCCGGGCGTGATCTGCCGCTCCACTGCAAGCCATGCGCCGACGCCGAGCACCAGAGATTGCAGCACCAGCCGCCAAAAGCGCGACGCCGAACCGTACAGGGATTGGACCCACACAGTTTGCGTCTGCGCCGCGATCAAATCCTCCCGCCGCGCCAACTGGCGGTCGACCATGACGCCGCGCATTCCAAGAGCACGCACCGCTTCAGCGGCGGCGCGATCGGCCTCCTGCCCTGCATAATAGCGCGGCGCGGCTTCGGCCGTGCGCACGATGGCTGGCTTCGCTGCATGTTCGTGGCGAACAGCGATCACCAGCAACGCCGCGCCGCCCACGAGCGTCACTGCGCCGATGATCGGGTGAATGAGGAAACACGCGGCGACAAACACTAAGGTCCACGGCGCGTCGATCAATGCGTAGGCGGCAGGACTGACGAACGTCTGGCGTAGGGTGTCGAAATCACGCGCGGCCTGAACGCGCGAAATATCGCTGGCGTCGCCCTTGGCGTTGAGCGCGAGATCGATCACTGTCGGCGCCAACAGTCGATTGAGTCTCAGCCCCATGCGCGCGCCTAGGCGCTGGCGGGTCATGTCGAGCAGACCGAGCACGGCCAGAGCGAACAAAAGCACCAGCCCGAGCAGCCCAAGCGTGGTCATACCGCCGGTATTCAGAACCCGATCGTAGACCTGCATCATGAAGATGGACGGGGCCAGGTAGAGCAGATTGATCCCGGCGCTAAACAGGATAGCCCAGCCGAACAGGTTGCGGCTGGCGGCGAGCGCCCCGCGCAAGCCGGTCTCCGGCGCCGCATCCGTCCAGAACATACTTACCCTACGCGCCACCCGCGCGCCCAAATGTTCGGTACAAGTGCCCCAAAAAGCACACCCGGACAATGCCCCCGCAACAGCCGGGGCACGATGGCGTTCTCGCGATGGATGCGCGCGGCTGCGCCGGTTCGCCCGGCGGCCTGCGCAAACGCTAGAGCGGCGGCGAGCCCTCTGCTAAAGCGGGAACAGATTCACCAGGGAAACAAGAAATGTTGATGCTGCCGATCAATCGCTGGGTCGCCAATTCGGCGCAGGTCAGCGACCCCCGCTTCGACGTATTGTCGGCGGACCTCACGGGCGACTGGCCCAACGACGAAGTCGGCTGGCTCGACGTACGCAGCACCTGGCTGCCGCAACCGGGTGGCGATCTGATCGCGACGTTTGACGACGCGAGGAGACCAACCCTCGCCTATTCGAAGTTCGACAAAGCGGGTAATTTTTCCCAGCAGAGCGCGGCAGCCCCGGGCGAGCTTCCCTTTCCCACTCCGCAATTCGTTGGCGACGCCATCGGCGACACGATCGGCACGGCGACGACCATGACAATGAACTCGAGCGTCTCGAGTATGATCGATCATAACGGCGATCTGGACGTGTTTCGCGTCTCGCTGGTCGCCGGCCAAACCTACGTATTCCAGCTTGAGAAGACTGGCTGGGCCAGCGGTCTCGACACCTATCTCGAGTTGCGCAATGGATCCAATGTGCTGCTGCGGGAAGACGACGACAGCGGTATCTACATCAATTCCCAGATGGTCTACACGGCGACGCAGACCGGCGATTTTTATCTCGTCGCGCGCGCGTTCAACAATGCGTCCACTGGCGACTACATTCTCACCGCCCGCCAACTGCCGACCGGCAACAGCTCTCCGACGACGTTCCCTCCCAACGCGCTCTCGCAATACTCGTGGGATCAAGCCGCCCTGCAGATCACGCGCGGCTTTGAGGTTGTCGACGGCTCGAATTGGCCGGGCGACCAAGGAAGTTGGTCGCCGCGCTACGGTGCGCCGGTCGTGGTGACATATGCGTTTCGTTCGACGGCGCCCACGACCATGCCGGACGACACTTCCGGCTTTTCGCGCTTCAGTGCGGCGCAGATCGCCGCCACGATGGATGCGCTAGCGGCTTGGGCGGCGGTCGCCAACATTTCGTTCGTCCGAGTCAACGACGGCGACGGCTACTCGAACAACGCCACTATTCTGTTCGGCAACTACAATGCCGGCGTCGAGGGTGCGTCGGCGTTCGCCTACCTGCCACTCAGCGGAAACACGACAGCGTCCAGCGCTCAAGGCGATGTGTGGGTCAACATTTCGCTTTCTGGCAACAACGATCTCAGCGTCGGCGGTTTCGGCAGGCATGTGCTGTTGCACGAAATCGGTCACGCGATCGGCCTCAACCATCCCGGCGACTACAATGCGAGCGAAGGCCAGACCATCACCTACGGCACACATGCGGAATACTACAACGACTCGCGCATGTTTACGGCGATGAGCTATTTCGGCTCGAACAACACGGGTGGCACGCTGCCCGGATTTTCCTCAATACCGCAATTGCATGACATCGCCGCCGTACAGCGCCTGTACGGCGCCAACATGGCCTCGCGCACCGGCGACACAATCTACGGCTTTAACTCCAACACGGGCGTGGCCGCCTACACGATTGCGCTCGCCTCACAGGGCGCGGTATTTTCGATCTGGGACGGCGGCGGCCTCGATACGCTCGACCTCTCCGGCTACAGCACCAACAGAACAATAGATCTCCGTGAAGAAGCTTCCTCCAGCGCAGGCGCCGGCAAGCCGGGCACGGCGGTGGTCAACATTTCCATCGCCCGCGGCGCGGTGATTGAGAACGCTATCGGCGGCAGCGGCAACGACACCATCATCGGCAACGCGGCCAACAACGTGCTCACCGGCAATGGCGGAAACGATTCGCTAAGCGGCGGCGGCGGCAACGACACGCTGAATGGGGGATCTGGCTCGGACACGATGATTGGCGGTCCGGGCGACGATCAGTACGTAGTGGATGATGCTGGCGACGTGGTGACGGAGCTGTCCGGTGAAGGCCGCGACACGGTCTACACCTCGATCACCTATACGCTTGGGGCCAATGTCGAGGATCTGGCCGCGACAGGCGCCGGCGCGATCAATTTGTTCGGCAACGGCCTCGCCAATCTTCTGGTCGGCAATGGCGCGGCCAACGGGCTCGACGGCGGGGCCGGGGCCGACACGCTGATCGGCGGAGCCGGCGACGATCTCTACCTGATCGACGATATCGCCGACGTGATCATCGAAAACCCCGGCGAAGGCCGCGATACGATCTATGTCGGGCTCGCTTTCTACCAGATGGGCGACAATGTCGAAGACTTGTCGGTGACCAGCGGCGCGGGCAGCTTCATTCTCGGCAACAGCGTAGCCAATTTGATCGTCGGCGGCGCTGGCGACGATGCGCTCGACGGCGGCGCCGGGGCCGACACGCTGGTCGGGGGCGCCG
>CALBSY010000021.1 GCA_937967725.1 uncultured Alphaproteobacteria bacterium
CGGGTTCCCTTCCGCGTTGAATGAGCGCGACCTCTTGTCCGCTCACCGCATTTTGGCCCGGTTTTTCTCGCAGATGCCCTGGCGAGGGTTATATTCGTCCGCCGAGGACGCAGGAGTGATGAGGATGAAGGTATTGCTTGGCGCCGCCGTGATGGCGTTGCTGGTCGCTAGCCCCGCCGTCGCACAAACCGACGCGGACGCGCCGTCGACCCAGTGCGGCGCGATTGCGCCGCCGCCGACCTTGCCAGACGGCGCCACCGCCGAATACGCGGCGATGGAAGCAGGCAACGCAGCGTTTCGCGCGTGGGCGGAATCGAACCGCTCCGTACTGGAGTGCCGCCGGCAGGAAGTCGAAGCTGCCCAGGCCCGCTACCAAGCTCTGCGCAATGAGTTCAATGCCGGCGCCGATCAGTTGAACGCGACCAATGCAAGCTGGGAGGCGGAAGTCGCAGAGTTCAACGAGCGAAATCCTCAGCCTGCCCAGCAGCGGCGGCGTGATCCGCGTTCAGTCACCAACTAACGCTTTGACTCAGGGTTCGGCGCGGGCGCCAACGTAACGCCAGAGCGGTGTCGCCGCCGCGAGCGCGATGACCGCAAGCGCAAGTCCTGTTGCAGGGATCAGTGCGGCGATACGGGGACCAAGCTCGCCTGCGGCGAACCCGACTAGCGCCGAACCGATAGGCGCTCCGCCCATAAAGCCCATCGAATAAACCGCGAGGACGCGGCCGAGGTACTGCCGATCGGCGGCGCCTTGCGTGATGGTGCGGCTCATCGAGATGGCGACGCCGGCCGCGAGCCCCCACAGCACGACTATGGCGACGAACCACATAAAGGGCTTGTGCACCGCGAACGTGAAGAGAGCGAGTGCGCTAATCAAATGCGAGGCAATCAGCGCACGCCCCGGGTACTTCAGCGGCTTAAGCCGGCTTAGGATGACCGCCGACACGAACGACGCTCCCCAGAACGTCGCAAATAGCGCGCCGAGCCGCGCCGCCTGAGTCTGTGCGTCGCCGCCATAGGCGTCGCGGACGATGAGCGGGAACAGCACCTGAAATGAGCCGATAATGAAGACGCCGACGTAAGCCGCCGAGATCAGCATGGGCGACATGATCGGATTGCGGAACGAGTAACGCAGACCGTCGAGCATATCATGAATGGCGCCCGCAACCGTGTGCTCGTGGCCGGTCGGTTTGGGGGCTTGCAGTAGAAGGGCGACCGCCGCGCCGACCCCAAGCACCAACGCCTGAATGGCCAGAAACGGCGCCGGGTCCGCACCTGCGAAGCGCGCAAGCAAGATCCCGCCGATCTGCGCGCCGATCTGAACCGCTGTGGTCGTCGCTGCGGCGGTCGCCATGGGCGTATGCCGTCCGCGCGCGCCTTCGCGCATGACGACGCCGTTCAGCGCCGCATCGCGCACCGGCATGAGAAACGCTGCGCATCCGCCTACAAGAATGGCGTATCCGATCAGGATGGGGTACGTGAGCGCGCCCGCGGACACAATCATACAGAGCGCGATCGATGCGAAGGCGAAAGCCAAGTGGAGCTTCGCCAATGTCGGCCCAGCCTTGGCTCGTTCCGCCAATAAGCCTCCAAACAACAAGAAGCAGAACATCGGAGCTGAGAGCGCGGATTGGGCTAACCCGACACCTGTGGGCGTTGCTTCGAGCGAAAACGCCACCAGTGACGGATACAGCACAAACTGCATGCCGAACGCGAAAAAGTAGAGGCCGACCAGCGTGTAATAGAGCGGCAGCTCCGGTAGCTCCCAACGCCAGGGCGGCGCGCGCTTGGGGCTTGCATCAGCCATCGAATTGATTAGGCGGGTCAGCTCAGCTCCGTCCAGCGCCAAAACCTTGCGTTGACGAGAGCTTAACGCGCGGCATGCTGACCTCAGCATGTATGCCGCTGTCGAATCAGCCGCGCGCGGATTTCACCAATCCGCCGGCGCCACTGGAGCTCACCGAGCCCCATCGGCCGCGCGCGCGCGCCGCGCTGATCGAGCGGTTGTGTGACATCGTTTCGTGGCCGGAAAGCCGTATCCCGACGCACGAGCGGCAGCTCGCTGCGGATGTCTTGGTTGGTCTGCTGCGCACCAGCAACGTAGACCTGCGCCGCCGTTGCGCTTTGGGATTAGTGCGCATCAATGACGCGCCGAAGACGCTGTTGCGCTACTTGGCGCGGGACGAGATCAGCGTAGCCGAACGCTTGCTGGAGGAGGGGCTCGGCTTCGACGATTCCGACCTGGTCGCTACGGTGCGCGCCGGCGTCTCGGCGCATTGGCTGGCGATCGCACGCCGTCGTGAGCTGAGTGAATCGGTTTCGGATGCGTTGCTTCAGACCGGCGATGTGGACGTCGTCGAGGCGGTGCTGCGCAATCAGCGGGCGAAGCTCTCTACGCAAGGTGTGGATCTCGCCATCGTTCGCTCGCGTCAGGCGCCCGCGTTGGCGCAGTATGTCGTGGGCCGCGAGGAATTGCGGCCGTCTCAGGCCTTGATTCTCTTCTGGTGGTCTAACTTCGAGGCCAGGTTGCACATCCTGCGCCGCTTCGCGATCGACCGGAACGTGTTGTTGCAAGAGTTGGGCGATGTATTCGCGCTCGCGGCAGCGGAGGGCTGGTCCGATCCGGACGCACGCAAGACGTTGCAGGTCATCGAGCGCCGTCAGCGCAATCGCGCCGCCGCGGCGCGAAGCCCGCACGGGTCGCTTGAAGGCGCGCTCGTGGCGGCCGAGCGCGGGTTTGATCGCGGTCTCGTCAGTGAAATCGCCCATCTCGCCGGCGTGAAGCCCACCACGGCCAAGCAAGTATTCACAGACGCCGGCGGCGAAGCGATCGGCGTTTTCTGCAAGGCCGTCGGGCTAAAACGGCCCGCGCTGCTGGCGCTGTGGCGGGCGTTGCGCCGTCCCGCCGGCGATCCTGACAGAACCGATAACCCGCTGGGCCGTACGGTCTATGTTTTCGACACATTGGCGACGGCGAAGGCGCAGACGGTGCTTCGGTACTGGAATTGGTCGTTCACCGCGGACGCCATGGGCATTGAGCAAGTCTCGGCCGAGGACCCCGAGCTTGAACTGAGGCTGGCGCGCCGCAATGCCGCGTTGTTGTTCCACCGCAACAGCTGATTCGCTGCCGCTTCAATATGGCGAATCTGATCCGCTACGGTTAAGTGTCTGTGCGCGCGCCGGCGGCGCGGGGAGGCGCATCTATGCTTCACGCCGCAGCGATGCTTGCTGGTCTATTCGTTCTGGCACTTCTGCATACGCAGCTCTGGGGGCCTGGGGCGTGGGCGGTTTCGTTTGCGATGGCGCTCGTGTGCGTGGTTGTTGCCGCGCGGTTCGGCGGCATCGCTAGTAATGCGTTCGCGGCCACGCCGCAGGTGCTGCTACTCCGCGCGTCACGTGTTCCGGCAATGCTTCGCGGGGCAATCTCGGTATTACGTGCGTCGATCGCAGCTGATGTGACGCTGCATCCTGCGCTGGTGCGCGTGCGCACGAATCGTGTGGGCGGTCTTGCCAAAGCAGCGCTGGCCGATGCTATCAGCTTGGCGCCCGGCTCTATCGTTGTTCATTCCGATGCTGAGGCGCTTCTCGTGCATGTGACGGCTGAGGATTCCGCTGATGTAGCGGCGCTAAGCTCCATCGAAGCGGATGCGAGCGCGCTGCTTGAGCGAAGGAGGCCGGAATGATTGCGTTTGCGGCCGCCATCGCGCTGTCAGCGCTGATATTGCTAATCATGACGCGCTTGTTTGCGGGTCCGACCCTGCACGATAGAGCGCTTGCGGCGAACGCCATCGTCATGAAGGCCGTGTTGATTTGTGCGGCGCTTGCCGCGGCTGCGGGCGAGGATGCTTGGGCTGACACAGCGATCACGTTGCTACTGGGCAGTTTCGTCACGCACGCGGCCGCGCTGAAGTTCTTCGCCGCGGGCACCTTTCAGGCGCCAATGACAAGTGAATCGGAGCGCGATTAATGCGTCCCTTGGCATTGCTGTTGGCGGCAGTCGGCTTGTTGTTTGTCGCCGCTGGGCTAGTGGTGACAGCCGGCGGCGTGATCGGCTTGCTGCGCTTTCCGGACTTCTACACGCGTCTGCACGCCTTGCGCGTGGGCGATGGGCTTGGCGCGGTCTTGTTGCTCATAGGCCTGGCGCTTGTGTCTGGTGACGGGGCAGTTGCACTGCGCTTGCTTTTGGTGGCGGCGTTTGTGATCGCCCTCGGCCCGTCCTTGTCGCTCGCCTGCTCTTGCTGTTTGGGTAGCGGTGAGTTGCGCGGCGCTGGCTTCTGGTGGGGGCGCTTCCGATGGCGGCCGGCCTGACCTTGTCGCAGCTCGCGGGCGGCGCGGCGCACGCGGCTGGGCTGACACCGTTGGTCGGGCGCTTTACGGCGCCGCGTCCGGGGCGTTCGCAATGACGCAAGATTTGGCCGAGGTGGCGGCGCCATGGATTGGTGTCGTTCTGCTCCTGCTGGGCGCCGCGGTGGGCGTGGGTGTGCTTGTGGCTCGCTCGTTGTTCGCAGTGTGTGTCGGCATGGCGGCGCTTGCGGCGATCATGGCGGCGGCGCTGGCCGCGTTGGGCCACGGCGACGGCGCGCTCTCCCTTGGCCTTTTTGGCGCCGGTGTTGCGCCGGTGTTGCTGATGGCCGGCGTGCTGCTCAGCGGGCGAGCCGCCAAACCCCGAAAGCAGGCCTGGCCTTGGATGAGCGCACTGGCCGCCACGCTGACGGCAGCCGTGATCGTTGTGTTCGCGTCGGAGTTCTCTGTCGCGCCGCGCGCGATTGCTGCTCCCAACTCCATCGGACTTTGGCTGGCGCTGCTCGTGTTCGCGCCAATCGCGGGATGCGCGGCATTGCTGGGGTACGGTGAGCGCGGCGTGCTCAGGCGGTCGCGGCCGGATAGCGACGAATGACACACGGGGCGCACATTGCACTTGCAGCGGCGGCGCGCCTTTATGTGCCGCTCATCGTGCTGTTCGCGCTGTCCTTGCTGGCGATGGCGCCAGCGGGCGGCGGCGTGGGATTTGTTGCGGGGCTGGCCTTCGTGCTGGCGCTAATGGCGCATGTCCTTGTTTTCGGCGCGGCTGCCGCACGCGCGGCGGCGCCGCCGTTCGCAGCGCGCCTGATGACGGCGTTGGGATTGGCCGCTTCCGTCATCGGCGCACTCGCCGCGAGCATGCCATATGCGGCTCAGCTGATGGAGGCTGGGTTGTTCGCCGCAACCGCGGCGGGCGGGGCTTTGACGCTCGCGGTACTCATTGGGCGCGCGCCTACCATGCGTGACGAGGCGCTCTGATGGGAGGCGCAGCAGGCCTTGCGGGTTTCGCAATCGCCATAACTTTCGTGCTGATCAGCGCGATCGCGGCCTATACTTCATCAAACGCAATCAAACGAGTCGTGGCCGTTTTGCTGGGCCTGATCGGTGCTGTCCTTGTGGCGGCGCTTGTGGGCGCTCCGCCGGCGGCAACACTTGTCGGTGTGGCGTTGATGTTCGGTTACGCCGTGCTGGGCATTGCCCTGACCGTGAGGGCGCAAGAGTCTTATGGCAGTATCGAGGTTGCCGACTTAGATGCCGCCGACGATCAGACGGAGTCGAGCGGGTGAGCGGCGAGTATCTCGACCTCGCTCGCGCGCAGGCTGCGCCGCTTTCACTTGGCGCGCTGCTGGTCGGCGCCGCGCTGGCCGCGGCTTTACCACACGCGCGTGCGAGCTGGGTCGTGGCGGTGTTTGCCGCCCTAGCCAGCGCATGGGCTGCGGTGAGCTTTGCGACACAGGCGTTGTGGGCGGCCGGCCCG
>CALBSY010000022.1 GCA_937967725.1 uncultured Alphaproteobacteria bacterium
TCCACGACATCTGGTGCGGCGAGCGCCTCGGCGATCCTGGCGCCAAGCGCGCGCGCCAACGCCGAGCGGCGGCGCGACGATCCGCTGACGTGTGCGGCCGTCATAACGGCGCCTCCGCGCCGTCCACGTCGCCGTGGCCGTTAGCGACGCTTGCCGCACTGTGGGCGATGGAGCGTCCGGCTGGCAGGCCTTGCGCCACGAGATCGAGGAAGCGCTCAAAGCGTGCTTCAGCGCTGGAGGCGACACTTTCGACGAGCGCGTCATCGATGGGCGGGTTGTGCTCAAGCCAGACGCGAACGAAGACGAAGAGGCTTTCCTTCATCAGCGCCTGGTCGCGCTGGACCTTGTCGATGCGTGCTTCCAGCCGCGCGAGCGCACGCTTCTGTGCCGCCTCAGACGCCTGCTGGGCGCCGTCACCTGCGGCCGCAAAGCGCGCGCGGATGAGTTCAGCGATAAGGCTCGATTCCGAACGGCCTTGAGCGCGCGCTGCGCGCGAGACTTCGCGGGCGAGATCGGGTTCAAGATAGGTGCGAATACCGGTGAGGTTCATGGCCATTACACTCCGGTCCAGCGCGGCCTGCGCGCAGCGCTGTCTTCACTGTCCAGCGCGGGAGGCACGGGCGGCGGCGTCATGCGAGAGCCGTCCGGATTGCGGAAGCCGGCGAGCGCCAAGTCCGAAAGCTTCGGGGTTGACTGCGTGAAGAGATCGCCTTGGTGCGACGCCGATGTCCGTGGCTTGCGTTTGGCGGCGGAGGCAGCGCCCGCCGGCGCTTCGAGATAGCCAATCGGGCGCACATCTTCCCAGTCGTGCGCCGTCGAAAGAGTGACGCGCGCTCTGATCGCCGGGACCAGCCGTTCGTGAAAGATGCGCTCCTCATCGAACCGAAGCTTCTTGGCGCGGATCGGTTTGACGCCGGAAACGAAGATCAGCTGCTCATCGCGCGGTAGCGCTCGCACATCGGCAGGAAGCATGAGCGGGCGGCGCTCCTCGCGCTGCGTTGTCGAGCCCGCCTGCCAGCCGAACAGCGGACGCGGCCGCTTGTGCGTCTCGCTATCGCGCACTTCCCAGACCTCGCCGGCCATGTCGGCGATGCGTTTGGCGGTATCGCCGTCGGATGCCGAAAAGGACGTGACGATCGCGCAATTGTCGATGATGACGTTGTCGCGGCCATAGGCCTTTGTGATGTGGTTGAGCGACTGGCACACGAGCAAGCCCTTGAGCCCATAGCCCGCCATGGCGCCCATCATCGTCTCGAAGAACTCCATGCGCCCCAGCACCGGGAATTCGTCGAGCACCAAGAGCAAGCGGTGCCGCTTGGGCCTGCCGCCTGCCTCGGTCTGGCTTTCCATCAAGCCGCGGCCGGTCATGTCGACAACGAGCCGCAGCAGCGGCATGAGACGCGGCACGTCGGATGGCGGCGGCTGCAGGAAGAGCGTGACCGGCTGGCCGCCACACATGAGGTCGGCGAGGCGGAAATCGGAGATGGACGTGTTGGCGGCGACGAGCGGATCGGCAAAGAGGCCGAACACGCTCTCCGCGGTGGCTTGGACGCCAGAACGCATGCGCTCTTCAGCGGAGAGAAAACTCTCAGCCGCATGCAGCACTTCGGGATGCACCTCGGGCTGCCCTGTTTCCGGGTTCTTCCGGTGCAGCGTGCGGCGCATTTCTTCGGCGGTCCTGGCCATATTGCGGAGCTTCTCGCGCACGATAGCCAGCGTCTTGCGTTCGAGCGTCTCGGCGTAGAGCACGTGCAGGATGACCGGCGCGACCAGGTTGGCGGCGCTGCGAAGCCAGAAGTCCTTTGTCGAACGCTCTTCGTGCGCGCCAAAGAGAACGTCGGTGAGGTTCTGCGCCGCGCGCACTTCGTCGGCGCCGCGTGGTATTTCGAAGAGCGGATTGAAGCGGGTCGAATCGGCGCGCGTTGGCGCAAAGCGCAGCACGGGACCGAGCGTTTCGCGGAAGCCCGCCGTGCCAGGAAAGCCATGGCGGGGATCGCCGTCCGCAAGTTCGCCCTTCACATCGATGACGAGCGCGGAGTGCGGCGTCGCCAGCAGCGTCGGCACGACGTGGCCACGGCCCTTTCCCGAGCGCGACGCGCCGACCCAGAGCTGATGTTCAGGCCCGTCATAGGCGAGGATCTCGCCTTGCAGCTTGCCTAGAACCACTCCGCATGGCGCAAGCAGACCGATGTTTTGCGCATCTTTCAAAGTGCCCCAGGCGTGCTTTCCGAACGGTCGAAGTGATAGCCCGCGACGGGAAATGACCGCAGGCGTCACCACGGCGAGCACAAATCCGCCCAGCAGCATGAGCCGCGCGAGCGCAAACGGCCTTGGATATGTCGACGACCAAGTGCGATCCCACGAGAAGCA
>CALBSY010000023.1 GCA_937967725.1 uncultured Alphaproteobacteria bacterium
AGCGCAGTTTGGCAACCATCCTTGGCCAGAGGCGTACACACCCAATGACGACATTGGTGCGTTTATTCCGCTTGGCACTCGGAGGGCATCAGGCAAGCGCCAGTTTGTGCTCGTTGATCGGAATGGCCAGCGCCACGAATGTATCGGCGAAGCCTTCACGCAGAAGCATCAAGTGTTTGTTCTGATACATCCGCAGCGAACGCTATCGAGCCCACGTCTCATATCGAACCCCTTCGCCGAGGCCCGCAACGGCCTCTAGGCTTGCTACGCGCACCTACGCGTTCGTCCACTTGGCGGTTGCTGACCATTAGCGGCGCCCCGCCGGTCGCGGATATCAGCACCGCTATCCTAAGCGCGACGTTACGAGCATTGAGCGACCAAGTGGAAGCGCGGCGCAAGCGTAGCTGGTTGTCGATAGGGAGCTGGCTCTTTCCAAACTCAGCTTCGGCAATGTCCGCTTGCGGATGGGGAGGGGGATAAGCCCGTTCGTGGGGTGCAGCGCTCTAGCGCGAGCGGAATGCGCGCTAGGATTCTAGTTTGGCGATCTCTGCGTGGACCCAGTCAATGACTGGCGACGCCGGGCCGTCCTCAATATCGGTAACGGAGGCGGGTCCGAGACCAAGTCGTTCGCGCTCGGTCTTTAGTTCGTACAGATTGGTCAGGCGCTCCTCCGCGTGCAGGCTACGATCAGAGGCTGCCGACCACAATTTGCTCAAGGCATCATTGAACTCAGACATGATAAAATGCTGAGTTGCGCCGGTTAAATGCTCGTGAACATCCGTTAGCGATGAACCGGCGCACCAAGACGACACTTGGCCGCAATTCTGCTGGTCTCTCAAGACGATGGGCGTTCAACATTGCAACGGCAGGTAAAAGCAGGAAGCGGAGCGCCGCGCTATCCGCGCCCACCTATGTCGAGCCCAAGTACCTTGGTGATCTCTTTTTCGGCGCCGCGACCGTACTTGAAATCGAAACTCATGCCTTTGACTTGGCCGGCGACGACTTGATTGAGCGCGCGGTCCATTGCTGGTCGCCAAGGCGTCAGCGTTGCGGTGTGGTCGTGCTCGATCAGCGCGAGGCTCTGT
>CALBSY010000024.1 GCA_937967725.1 uncultured Alphaproteobacteria bacterium
AAGGAAAAAGGCGATCCGCGCCTGCTTGAGCCGGTGATGAAGGTCGAGGTGACGAGCCCTGAAGAATATGTCGGCTCGGTGATCGGCGATCTGAACTCGCGCCGCGGCATGATCCAAGGTCAGGACATGCGCGGCAACGCCACCATCATCAACGCGATGGTGCCGCTGGCCAACATGTTCGGCTACGTCAACGCGCTGCGTTCCTTCTCGCAGGGGCGCGCTTCCTACGTGATGGAGTTCGATCATTACGAGGAAGTCCCGCGCGCCGTGGCGCAGGACGTGTTGGCGAAGCTGCGAGCATAGCCCACATGGAAACTGCCTCACCTCTAAGCGGCGAGGCCTTGGCGTTAGTTGAGCGCGCGGCGGCGCTGGCGGCTGCTGGCCGCCTGCACGAGGCGGAGCAGATTTGCCGCCGCGTGATAGGCATGGCCCCCCGAGCAATCGAGCCTCGTTCCCTCTTTGCCACTTTGGCGGTTCAAAGCGACCGCTTCGATGAGGCAGCGGAGGCGCTGACGAAGTGTTCGCAGCTGGCGCCGCTAGATGCGCAATTGGCGTTTCGGCAAGGTTGGGCGTGTGAGAGAGCGGGGCGCAGCAAAGAGGCCATTGAGGCCTATTTGCGTGCGTTCCGCCTTGAACCACATGATCCCCGGCTCGCCCTGTTTGCCGGGGCTGCGCTGGAGGACGCGGGGCGTTACGAAGAAGCCGCTATCGTGTTCTCGTTCGGAGACGATGCGGACTCGCAAATGCGCAAGCTGCATCTAAATCCGGATGCCCCGCGCGAGATCAAGGAGCGTTCAAAAAAGGCGGATTTCCGTGTTCGCGAACGCTTCACGCAATTGCATGCCGAAGCCGTGGACGAAGTTGAGAGGAGGCTTTCGAGGGAAGCGCGGGTGCCAAATTTGGAACGCGTGCGGCGCGCGGTCTGGCCGCAAACCCACGCTTCGGGCTTCCAATATCGTACGCCGCTGCAAGCGCCCGACATTTTCTACATGGCTGACTTGCCGGCAAGTCCTACTCTAAGCCGCGAAAATCTGCCTTGGGCCCGTGCGGTGGAAGCATGCGTCGATGTTATACGGCGGGAATATCAAAGCGCGATTGAGCATGGCGCGCCGATGGCGCCCTACGTGCACGCCAATACACAAGCTCCAACTTGGCGGGAGCTCAAGGGAAAGATGGATTGGTCGAGCCTCCATCTCTACGCGCACGCTGAAGCGACCCCGGCAGTCCAGCTATTTCCCGAGACCTTGCGCGCGTTGGAAGCAGCCGATGTTGTGCGTGTGAAAGGCGGCACGCCGATCGAGTTATTTTTCTCACGCTTAGCCCCGGGCGCGCACATTCCACCGCACTGCGGTGCCGCCAACAACCGGCTGACGGTTCACTTGCCGCTTGTTGTTCCTGCTGACTGCGGCATCCGCATTGGCCACGAGACGCACAGTTGGCGCGCAGGAGAAATACTGGCGTTCGACGATAGCTTTGAACACGAAGCCTGGAACAAATCTGGTAGTGAACGGGTCGTGCTCATCTTTGAAGCGCATCATCCCGACCTGAGTCTTGAGGAAAGGCGCGCGATTGAGTTTGTGTTTGAGGCGCGAGACCGCTGGCGTCAGTCGCGCCGTGTCCCTGAGAGGTGACGCTCGCGGTCGCAAAAAAGCCCCGGCTTTCGCCGGGGCTTTCACTTGTAACGGCTAGGAGCGCCTACAATAGGCCGCCGAAGCGGCCGAGGCCGCCGCCGCGCGACAGGCTGGCGCCCGAGCGGTTGCGATCGAATAGCGAGCCGCCGAAATTGTAGCGCACGCCGATGCCGAGCGTGTCGGAATCGGCGTCGATGTCGTCGATCTCGGCGTGCTGCCAGCCGCCGAAGACGCTCACAGGAAGCGAGGCGAACTGCCATTCGGCGCCGAGGCCGTAGCTGACGACGTCGGTGTCGCCGAGCGGCGTGTCGATGTTGCCGAAGCCGACATTGCCGCCGAAGGAGAAGTTGTCGGTGAAGAAGTGGGTGAGGCCCACGTCCGCAGCCGTCAGTTCGGCGTCGGCATCATCGCCTTCCGAGTAGCTCAGCGCGCCGTCGAGCGTCGTGCGTTGCAGATAGAGTTGGCCTTCGAGCCCGACGGTCCAGAAATCGAAGTCGCCCGCGCCGTCGACGTCGACGTCGCCGTAATTGACGAAGCCGCCGAACAGGTAGGCGTCGTTGCGGGTAAACAGGTGACCGCCGATATTCCAAGCGTCAGTATCGCCGCCGCCGTCAGCGTCGGTGCTGCTGATCAGACCGTCGACTTGAAAGCCGAGCGAGCCATTGCCGCCCCAAGCGGCAGCGCCGCCAAGCGTCCAACCGTCGGCGTCGCCAGACACGCCGCCGACATCCGCTTCGCTGGATTGATAGCCGAGATCGACATAAGCCGATTGCGCCGAGGCAACGCCCGGCAAAGTGAGTGCGAGCGCCGCAGCGGCGCCCAACAAGACCTTCTTCATTGTAGTGTTTTCCCCTTCGTTCGCCGAACTGTCGGCGCTGCGTAGATAGGGGTGCGCCGAGCGCCGACCTAAGGCGGTTGATCGTGTTTCGTCGCAATTGCTGCGGGGCTCGTCGCGTTGTTGCGAGCGAAACACA
>CALBSY010000025.1 GCA_937967725.1 uncultured Alphaproteobacteria bacterium
CGCTTCTGTTAGAAGCTTGTGGCGAGAGATCATCTGAAGCGCGAACCGCCGTCCATCGACTCGGCGACGCTTGGGCCGGCCTGAACCGCGTCGTTGCCCGGCATGTGCGGGAAGCCGCGGAAGTTAATGCTATTGGCAAACTTTGTGCGACAGGTTTCGAAGCGCTTGTCGCAACCGGCGTAGACCGCGAACGCGGCGCCGACATGGAGCGCCGCGCCGGGGGGATCGAGCAGCTCCAGAATGGCATCGCCGTCGTCGAGACGATGCACAGCGACTTCGCTTTCGCCGCCGTCGGTCCACACCAAGCGTCCGCGCGCGAACCAACCTTCGGCAAATGGTTCTAATCCGTCCGCACGCAGCGCGACACCGGAGACAACCTCAGTCACCACGCCCTCGCCACGAAACATCGCGTCCTCTAAGTTTGCGCCGCAACGGGCATCGCCGACATCTGCGTCGCAGAAGCGGGAGAACACACGTCCCACGGGCACGTTCAGCGCGGCCTGCAGACCGCGCAGCTCGGCTTCGAACGCCTGCGCGCCGCGGCGTACTTCGCCGATACGTCCGGCGAACAGGTGCACGCGCAACGCGGTATCGCGCCAGTCAACGCGATAGAGATCGACTCGCGCGCCGTCCCATAGACCGCGCGCGAGGTCTGTCTCAGTGATCGCATCCGACGCCAACGCGCCGGCTACGCTCGCCGTGTCAACGCCGAGCCCCAGACCTTTTTCCAGCGCACCCGCACTGAGTCCTGTCACTGGTTCACAAGTGAGTTCATCGAACGTCAGCAGCTCGTCGTGGTCGGTAAATCCGAACACCTCGCCGTCGCGGCGCGTGATACGCCAGACAAACGCCAGCGTCGTGACGTCAGACCCGAGCCGCGCGGTTAACTCTTCAGGCATGTCACGCATGGCTAGACGCGAATCTCGACCAACGGCACGGCCAGTGCGCGCCCCGCTCCGAAACCATCCAACGACAGATCGAGCCGATCTATGTCGAAACGGACTGGCGTGTCGAAGGAAAAGCCAGCGCTAATCACGGCAGCCTCTGTCGGCGTCGCGCCGAACGTTACCACGCCGCTCACCGCGTCGACGGCAAACTCTTCGGGGTCCAGTTCGACCGCATCGATCGCGATACGCACGCTACCTACGACAGGTTTTTTGATTGGCCGAACGTAGGCAGCCTCGCCTACGCCGTACCGCTTGCTCACCTGAAACGTCGTCGTGTCCCCCTCGCCAATCCCACTTTCCTGGTCCGAGAAGGAAATCGCGCCGGATGGCGCACACGACTTGAAATCAAACGGGTCGCGAAAGCGAAAGCCGTGCAACTTACCACGGCGTGCTTCGAAAAACGCGATGAGCTCGCTCAGCTCATCCAGCGTGCGCACCGCGCCGCCGATGTCGTACGTCCGGCGGCCGTGCGCCCATGGCGTGTTGCGCGTCTCGGCGCCGGAACCCAACGTCACGATATCCACACGTCGCTCCGGCCCGCCGCTTGCGCCCAGCGCGAACGGCAAGGGCAGCGACACCTCGTGAAAGGCGTTCACAGATTGCGTCTCCCATACGCGACCGCGCGAGCAATCGCGGCGGCGATTTGCCCCTGATGTCGCGCGATCGCCGCCGCATCGGCGCCGCCGCCGAGATGGAAGTGCACGCTCACCGCCCCGGTATCCGAAGCAATGGCGCCCGCTTGCCGCGGCACGAAAAGCTCTGGTCCGCGCTCGCCAACCAGATATGCGCCGCCGACATTGACCGGCCCGCCGCTGGCGCGCGCACCGAAGAACGGCGTCTTGCCGCCGCTAGTGAGGATGCGATCCAGCGCCAATTTTGCCAGCTCTTCGAGGATCACTTTCGCCATGCGCTTGAACGCGGCTTCACCACCGGTCGCCGCTTGTCCCACCGCCCGCGCAATCCGCTCTCCGGCACGCGCG
>CALBSY010000026.1 GCA_937967725.1 uncultured Alphaproteobacteria bacterium
CGCCGTCGGCGGCGCATCCAGCAGCACGGCGCGCCGCTCCGGCAACACCAAACGCTCGTAACGGCGCGTCGAAGCGTCGCCCGCGAGCGGCACGCGCTGCGCGGCGGCGAAGCCGGTTTCATCAAGCAGGCGCTTCAGCGCCTCAGATCGTTCCAAGCTTTTCTCTCCATGCGCCGTGCGCCGTCAGCGACGCGGCGCGCCCTTCGCCGCGCGGCGTAAGTTCGATATCGAGCCGGTTGCGCGGCAGCTGACGTCCCAGCCGTTCCGGCCACTCAATCAGACAGGCCGCAATGCTGAAGGCATCCTCCAAACCGAGCTCCCAGGCGTCCTCCGGCCGCTTCAGCCGGTAGAGATCGACGTGCCACAACTCGCCGCGGTCGCCCTCGTAGGTCTGGACCAAGGTGTAAGTGGGGCTAGGCGCCTCCTCCCGCTCACCGGTCCATGCCTCGATCGCCCCTCGGGCCAGCGTGGTTTTGCCCGCGCCGAGATTGCCGCCGAGGCACACGACGTCCCCCGCAGCCAGACGCGCCCCAAGAGGCGCGCCGAGAGCATGGGTCGCCGCCGCATCGGGCAGCACGATTTCGCGCGAATCAACAAGGGCCTGTGCGCTCACGGGGCGAGATGCTGGCCTAGCGGAAGCGCGGCATCAAGGGCGCCTTGCGCCTGCCAGCCATTGGCCGCAAACACTAAGCCGCTGTGAGCACGGGCGAAATCAAGCGCGTCATCATCGTCGGCGCCGGCCAAGCCGGCGGCGAGACAGCGCAGCGTCTGCGTCAGGGCGGCTTTGCCGGCGACATCACCATGATCGGCGAAGAGCCGTGCGCGCCCTATCAGCGCCCGCCGCTGTCAAAAGCTTACCTCAAGGGCGATCTCTCGATGGAGCGGCTGCTGTTGCGCCCATCGAGCGTCTACGCCGAGGAGAAAGTCAGCTTCCTTTCGCCGCTGCGCGCCGTGTGGATCGACCGCGCCAACCGCAAGGTGCGCGTCGAGGGCGGCCGCGAACTGCCTTATGACGCTCTCGTGCTGGCGACGGGCGCGCGCCCGCGCAAACTGCCCTTAGTGGGCGCCGATCTTGAAGGCGTGCACTTGTTCCGCACCGCAGCGGACGTCGACCGGATTCGCGAACGCTTCAAACCAGATGCAAAGCTGGTTGTTGTCGGCGCCGGCTTCATCGGCCTCGAAGTCGCGGCGGTGGCGCGCCAATGCGGGCTTTCGGTGACGGTGATCGAGACGGCGGTGCGCCCGTTGGCGCGCGTCACCAGCCCGGAGGTGGCTGGCTTCTTCCTCGACGAGCACACGCGTCAGGGCGTGCGGTTCGTGCTCGGCGGACAACCCGCGGTAATCAAGGGTCAAGAGCGCGTCACCGGCGTCGCGCTTGCGGATGGCATGGAGATCGAAGCCGACCTCGTGATCGCCGGCATCGGCGTCACGCCTGAGACAACTCTGGCGCAGCAATGCGGCCTCAGCGTCGAAGACGGCATTATCACCGATGCGCGCTGCCGCACCAGCGACCCGGCCATATTCGCCATCGGCGACTGCGCGCGCCGCCCGATGACGCATTACGATGGCCGTGTTTGCCGCCTGGAGAGCGTTCACAATGCGGTCGAGGGCGCCAAGATCGCCGCCGCCGCGATCCTGGAGCAGCAACAGCCGGTCGAAGCGCCCTGGTTCTGGTCGGATCAATACGACCTCAAACTGCAGATCGCCGGCCTGTTTCAGGGCTACGATCACGTCGTGTTCCGTGGCGTCATGGCTGACCGCGCCTTCGCAGCCTTCTACTACATGGGCGATAGGCTGATCGCAGTAGATGCGGTGAACCGGCCGGGCGAGTATCTGGGCGCGAAGATGTTGATCCAGACCGGCCGCACCGTTGCACCCGACGTTATCGAGGATATGTCGCGGCCTATGAAAGAGATCGTCGCCCAGGCGCGCTAAGGACACACATGCCGAAGATCACTTACATCGAGCATTCCGGTAAGGAACACGTCATCGAGGCGCCGAATGGCCAGACCGTGATGGAAGCTGCCGTGAAGCATGCCGTGCCGGGTATCGACGCCGATTGCGGCGGCGCCTGCGCCTGCGCCACCTGTCATGTCTATGTCGATCCGCAATGGCTGGACAAGACCGGCGAAGCATCGAGCATGGAACAGTCCATGCTCGATTTCGCCAACGACGTTGAGGATAATTCGCGGCTCTCTTGCCAAATCAAAATCAGCGACGCGCTCGACGGGCTGGTGGTGCGGCTGCCGAAGAGCCAGCATTGAACGCGCTGCGATTTCTGCCGCCGCCGCTTTGGGCGCTGTTGCTGCTGACGGGGCTCTACTATCTCAGCGAACTGCCGGTGCTGCAGGAATTGCCGGTTTGGCGCGAGAAGCGCATTGGCATGGTGTTGATCGTGCTGGGTCTTGTTCCGCCGGTGGTCTCGATCGCGCAATTCTTCGCCGTCGGCACGCAAGTGCATCCGACTTCGAAAACCAACAACAAGCTCGTCACCACCGGCTTCTTCGCCTTCACACGCAATCCGATGTATCTCGGCCTGACCGTGTTTTCGCTCGGCGCCGCGATCTGGTTCGGACGGCCGCTCATGTATCTGGCGCCGCTCGGCGTGTTCATCATCGCCAATTGGGTGTTTATTCCCTACGAGGAAGCGAAAATGCGCCGTCAGTTCGGCGAAGCGTTCGATGCCTACGCCCGGCGCGTGCGGCGCTGGATCTAGGCGTTCGGCGCGAACGCGCCCTCGGACATTTCGCGGTCTTCATCGGTTGGAGACTTCAAGCCGTGGTCTGGCGCAGCGGCCGGTTCGTCCTCGAATGCCGCCACAGGCGCCATCCCCTCTTCACTACCGAGAAAGGCCGGTTCGGGTTCGACTTCAGTAATCAGCGCCAAGGTTGTCAGCTCGGCTTCGTTCTCGGTCATCGCCGCTGTCTGAACGCGGGCGGCGGAACGCTCAGCGCGTGGGCTTTGCCGCCGTTCCGCAGCCGAGTCCGGGGCAGCGTGTTCCGGTTCCGCCTCGCTCAACACGGAACGGATCTCGGCGATTTCATGAGCCTGCGGTAGACCGCCAACCAGCGGCATGAACGTGGCGCCGAGAATGACAGCCGACACGGCCCACATGTGGCGGGTGCGGGTCAAATCCGCGACGAAGGCGTCTCGTGTGTGTTTCAGCATGGACATGTGCAAATCCTTTGGCCGGAAAACGAGCTACGCCCGCGCGCCGTTTCCGCCCTGACATCCATGTGAGCAGCTTGAGCTTTTGCAACGTTCCCTACACTATCGCGCCAGGGAGGGGCGCGATGCGGGCTTTCTTGTTGGCTGCGGCAATCGCCGCATTCGGAACTTCATCTGAGGCGCAGGAACTGGCGCCCGACCGCGCGGCGTTTCGCGCTATCTACGAAGAGCTGGTCGAGATCGACTCATCGCCCACCACGGGCTCCTGTACGCGCGCCGCCGAGGCGATGCTCACGCACTTGCGTGCGGCCGGATACTCGGAAGCCGAGGCGCGTGTCATCATCACCGAAGACCGACCCGACGACGGCAATCTCGTCGCCGTGCTGCGCGGCGCTTCGCGTCAGCGCGCGCTGCTGTTGCTGGCGCATATCGACGTCGTCGACGCACGGCGCGAAGACTGGGAGCGCGATCCGTTCACGCTGTACGAGGAAGACGGCTACTTCTTCGGCCGCGGCGTTGCCGACGATAAGGCGATGGCGGCGATCTGGGTGGATCTATTAGTGCGTTTGCGCCGCGAAGGCTATCGCCCGCGCCGCTCGATCAAGCTGGCCCTCACCTGCGGCGAAGAGACATCGAACCGCGTCAACGGCGTCGACTACATCATCCGCAACCACCGCGAATGGGTGCAGGCGGACTTCGCGTTGAACGAAGGCGCCGGCGGCATCCTTTCCCCGGATGGGCGCCCGGTCGCGCTCAACATCCAAGCCGGCGAAAAGATCCACCAAGTCTATCGTCTCACCGTGACCAACCCGGGCGGACATTCCTCGCGTCCAGTGCCGGAGAACGCGATCTATCGGCTCAGCGCAGGCCTTGGCCGCTTGTCGCAACACAGCTTCCCGGTCGCGCTCACGCCGGTCACGCGCACCTTCTTTGAACGCATGGCCCCGATCGTCGGCGGCGAGATGGGCGCGGCGATGGCCGCGCTCGCGCGTAACCCGGACGACACGCAGGCGCAGGCCGCCGTCGCGCAGGACGCCAGCTTCAACGCCATGATGCGCACCACCTGCGTCGCCACCCAGCTGGACGGCGGCCATGCGCCCAACGCGCTGCCACAGCGTGCCACGGCGACGCTCTCTTGCCGCGTCATGCAGGGAACGACCGCCGAACAGGTTCAAGCCGAACTGCAGCGTGCGCTCGGTGATCCGCAGATCGCGGTCGAGATCGTGCGCCGCCGCGACGGCTCGAACCCGCCCCGCCTCACGCGCGAGATCATGGCGCCGCTGGAGCGCATCGCCGGCGAGATGTGGCCCGGCGCGCCGATCGTGCCCATCATGATCGCGGGCGCGACCGACGGGCGCTTCCTCAACAACGCCGGCATCCCGACGTACGGCCTGAGCGGCATCTTTTCGGTGCCCGGCGAAAGCAATGCGCACGGCCTCAATGAACGCATCCGCGTTCAGTCCGTTTACGAGTCGCGCGATTTCTTGGAGCGGATGGTGCGCGAATACGCGCGCTGACTACGCCGCTTTGCGCTTCGGTTCGTTGCCGGGCGGTGTCGGTGGAGGGCCTGCGGCGGGCGCGTGCGCCGGCAAATGGCAGGTCACGGTGACGCCACGTCCCGGTTCGCTCGCCAGCGCCACCCAGCCGCCGTGCATCTCCACGAACGAACGCACCAGCGCCAGGCCTAGCCCCGCCCCGCGCCGGTCCCCGCCCTGGAAGCTGT
>CALBSY010000027.1 GCA_937967725.1 uncultured Alphaproteobacteria bacterium
AATGGACGGGTCATGACCGCTGCGACCAATCAACGCCCTATCATCATCAAGAAAATCAAGCGCAGCAGCGGCGGCGGCCACCATGGCGGCGCCTGGAAGGTCGCGTACGCCGACTTCGTGACCGCCATGATGGCCTTCTTTCTCTTGATGTGGCTGATCAACACCACAAGCCCCGAACAACGCAGGGGTATTGCCGAATTCTTCGCGCCCGCCGCGGTCAGCCGCGTCTCCTCCGGCGCCGGAGGCCTGCTGGAGGGCACAAGCTTCGCCGAGGAAGGCGTGCGCCATGGCCATTCTGCCCCGGTGACGCCATCGTCGGAGCCGCAATTCACGTCCAACGCCGACGATGAGAACCAAGCGCAGAACCAAACCGCCGCCGGCGGCCAACAATCGCCCAACGAAGACGCGTTGCACCGCGCCCGAACGCTACGCGAGACGGCTGAATTCTCGCGCGCCGAGGTCGCCATCCGCCAAGCCATGCAAGACATGCCCGACGTCGCCGAGCTCTCGCGCAACGTCATCGTCGAACAGACGCCGGAAGGCCTGCGCATCCAGATCGTTGATCAGGAAGGCCGCTCGATGTTCAGTCCGGGCGATGCAGCGCCGAACGACCGCGCGCGGCGCTTGCTCGTCGCCATCTCCGGCGTGATCGCCCAGCTGCCCAACCGCATGACCATTTCCGGCCACACCGACGGCGCTCAACCAGGCGGCCGCTACGCCTCGAACTTCGAACTTTCCGCCGCCCGCGCCAACGAAGCGCGCCGCATCTTGATCGCGCAAGGCATTCCCAATTCGCGCTTCTACCAGATCGCCGGCCGCGCCGATTCAGAACCGTTGTTCGCCGACGATCCGACCCTGCCGGGCAACCGCCGCATCGCGATCACGCTATTGCGCGAAGCCCCGCCGCTGCCTGCGGACCACAGCCTCTAGAACACGGCGTCCGCTTCGCCGCCCAGCATCTGGCGACGCACCAGCGGGATCGGCGGGCCGCCATAGCTCAGGAACGCGTCGTGGAACGCGCGCCAGCCTTCGCGCCCGCCGCGCGTCGAGGTCCAATCCTCGCGCAGGCGCCGGATCAGGAGCTTGCCCATCGTGTAATTGAGGTAGGCCGGATCGTAGGTGCCGCGCGCCGCCTGCTGCCGCGCATTGCCTTCATCCTGATAGCACTCGTTGACGAACATCTGACGCGACTCGTCGACACTCATGCGCCCCGTGTGCATCAAGATCGCTGACAAGAACCGGCAGTCGCGCCGCAACGCGTTCGAAAGCTGGCCAATGTGCACCCGCGCGTCGCCGTCGCCGAGCCCAGCCTCCCACATCATCTCTTCGGTGTAGTGCGCCCAACCCTCAGCATAGGCGTAGCCGACAAAAACGCGCCCGAACTGGTTATCAGACCGGTTCGAATGCAGGAAGTTGAGGAAGTGCCCCGGCCACACTTCATGCACCGAGACGAACAGGAGTTCGGTCTCGCCCGGCACGAAATCCGCCTGCACTTGCGCCGGCCATGAAGGATCTGGCGGCGCGATGTAATAGACCGACGGCAAATTGGTTTCGTACGGTCCCGGAATGTCGATGTACGCGAAGTTCTGGCGCGCGAACGGCGGCGCCTCTTCCACCTGCGCCTCCTCCGTGCCCGGGATCGACACCAGATCGTGCTCCGCCACGAACGCGCGTAAGCCAGCCAGCTGCGCCCGCGCGCCGGCCACCGCGCCGCCTTGCGGCTTCTGCGCATTGGCGCGCGTGACGCACGCGAGCGGCGTCGCGCCCGGCGCGAACGTCGCGCACGCCCCGCGCAGCGCTTCCTGGTTGCGCGCCAAATCCTCGCGGCCGATCCGCTCCAGCTCTTCCAGTGAAATGTCGACCATCTCGGTATCGCGCAGCATTTGTGCGAACCGCTCCGCGCCCAGTGCGAAATCCTCGGTCGCATTCGGCCGTTGCGTCTCCAGCCAGTTCGACAGCCCGGTCATTGCCACCGACGCGGCGTTGGAGGCATTGCTCAGCTCTTCCTGCAGCACCGCATCGTCGACCGACGCGAACGCCGCCTTGCCGTCGCCCTGATAATATTCCGCGAAGCCGCCAAATGCAGCGCGACCATAATCGATGAACGTGCGCGGCAGCGGCGCGCGCAGATTGGCGCGAATTTGCTCGGCCGCGGAGGGCACCGCCTGCAGATAGCGGATGTAGGCGCGCAGCCGCACATCCGGCGCCGCGTAGGGGCGCGTCACGTACATCGAAGGGCTGAGACCGCCGGTATAGAACGCAGGGTTGGTGTGCGGCTGATCCGCGGTTTCGAGCCAGAACAAATCGCCGCGCGCGACCGAAACCAGATAATCGCGCTCGAACGCCTGCTCCCGGCTGAGCCCAGCGAAGCCTTCCGCTTCCTCGATCGACGAGCGCAAGAATTCGATCCGCGCCGCGATGCCCTCTTCGCTCCAATCCGGCAGCTGGCCGTCGAATTCGTGCCGGCCCTGATACGCCGCGAAGGTCGGATTGAGTTCGAAATAGCGTTCAGTGAACGCCTGCTGGAACGCCGGCCACCGGCTGGCGCCGTTCGGCGAACATGCCAACGCCAGCAACACCACAGCCGCCGCCGCGAACATCCGCATCATCTCGATCCCCCACGCTTGAGTTTGCCGGATACTGCCCTCGCCGCACCCGCCGCGCCTAGCCCTAAGCCTTGATAATCCGACCGGAGACCTACGGCTCACGACTCGCTGCGCTCAGGTGGCGGCCCACCCAGCGGCTTCGGCCGCCATTGAGACAGAGTTCAACGGCGCATCGATCTCATACGTCAGACCTTGCCGATCGAACGTGATCGCGGGGGCGACGCCGAACTCGCGGGCCGCCATCGCTTCAATCACGCTTCGGCCAAACCCAGTACGCGTCGGTGCGCGGACAGGCGGGCCGTTTTGCTCGCGCCATCGGAAGGAAAAGCGCATGTCATCTGCGCTCCCGTTCGTAGTCCAATTGATCGAGACCGACCCGCCGGGAACAGACAACGCACCGTGCTTCAGCGCATTGGTGGCAAGTTCGTGCACGATGAGCGCAAAAGTCTGCGCCGCCTGCGGGCTCAACATCACGTTCGGACCGCTGGCGTCGACTCGCTCGGAGAACGCCTCCACGGCTGTGCGCACAATGTCAGCCAACGGCGCGCCGACCATACCGCCCTCCACCAACACGGACTGACTGTGCGAAAGGGCTTCGATGCGCCGCAATAGCCGGTCGCGCATCTCCGCGACAGGACGCTTTTGCGCCATGCTGCGTGACACCAACGAATGCACAACGGTGAGCAAGTTGCGGCACCGATGTGCAAGCTCATTCAGGAGAAACTGCTGCCGCTGCTCGGCCTGTTTACGCGCGCTGATATCGCGGAGAAATCCAATGAAAAACACTGGATCGCCGCGAACCGGCACGATGGCGAGTTCCGCAGGAAATTCGCTGCCGTCCGCCCGCAGTGCTGGTAACTCGATCCGCTTGTTCACGACCGGCCCGACACCCGTGGCGAGATACCGAGCGAAACCGGCGCGGTGCTGTTCGCGCAAGCGTTCAGGGATGATCAGATCCGCCAACTGGCGCCCAATTGCAGCGTCTTTAGCGTAACCGAAAATGCGCTCCGCAGCAGGATTGAACTCGGCAATATCACCGTTGTGATCCATCCCGATCACGGCATCGAGCGACGCCTGCAGCATGGCCTCTCCGTGCGCCGCACTTAGCGCGCCGCCTGCGGAACGCTCTGGATCGTCTGTTGTCACTGGCTTGCCAATCGGCTCAGCGGCCTCTGGACGCGCTGCACCTTCCCCCGCGCGACTTATGCACAGAGGGGCAATTCGCACTACACCAAATGACACGCCGAGGCGCTCAAACAGCGCTGGATTTCGCGCCCTAAGCACAACCCGCTTCTCGTTCGAATTCCCCCTCCGCGACCGGCAGGCCCTCGCTACCTTCGTGCCGTTGACAACCTTGCGAGTTAGCTATACCTTGTTTTGTGAAGGTAGCTTATGCCGAACGCCGACGAACAGTTCGCCGGGCTCCGCAAGGGGCTTTTGGAATTCGCGATCCTGACCATCGTGTCCGGCCGCACCGTCTATGTCGGCGACATCCTAACCACGCTCGCGCCGACCCCGTTCGCGACCCAGGAAGGCACGCTCTATCCGCTGCTGTCGCGGCTGCGGCGCGAAGAGTTGCTCGACTACCAATGGGTCGAAAGCGGCGCCGGCCCGCCGCGCAAATATTACTCGCTCACCGACAAGGGCGCCGCCCGCCTCGACGAGCTCGCCGCCTACTGGCGCCACCTCACCGCCACGCTGGAAGGACTGGGACGCTGATCATGGAACGTGTCGTCACCATCAATCTGAACGGAAACCCGTATCAGCTTGAGGAACCCGCTTACGACGCGCTGCGCGCCTATATCGGCCGCGCCGAAGCCGCGCTCGCCGACAGCCCGGACAAGGCCGAGATCATCCGCGATCTCGAACAGGCCATTGCCGACAAGTGTGGCGGCTATCTCTCGTCCAGCAAGAGCGTCGTCAACGCGCAGGAAATGGCCCGCATCCTGGAGGAAATGGGTCCGGTTTAACCCGCGGACGAGAACGGCGAAGCGAAAGACGGCGAGGCCGCACAAGTCTTCGAGCCGCGCCGCCGGCGCTATCGGAGCGAGGATCGCGCCGAGATTTTCGGCGCGTGCTCCGGCATCGGCGCCTATTTCGATCTCGACCCGAACATCATCCGCCTGCTGTTCGTGCTGTTCGCCCTGTTCACTTCGGGCTTCGGCATCCTCGTCTACATCGTGCTGATGTTCGCCATCCCGTCGGCGCACACCAGCGAAGAATGGGCCGCGCCCCACGGCG
>CALBSY010000028.1 GCA_937967725.1 uncultured Alphaproteobacteria bacterium
ACGGCGACCGCGCCTTGAACGCACGCATCGCTGCGGCCGAATTGCTAATCGCCGTGCTCGATCGCGGGCGCGCGCTTGAGGGTGCGCTCGACCAGACAGCAAGTTTCAACGCTCTCGAGGGCCGCGACCGCGCTTTCGCCCGCGCGCTCGCTACGGCTGGATTGCGCCGGCTGGGAAGCGTGAATGCCGTGCTGGCGCGCTTTCTTGAACGACCGCTGCCGGATAACGCCAATCATGCGCGCGCACTGCTGCACATCGGCGCAACGCAGTTGCTGGTGCTCGGCACGCCGGCGCACGCCGCCGTGGGCGAAACTGTGGAAGCCGCCAATCAGCTGCGTCAGGCGCGCGGCTTCGCCAAGCTGATCAACGCCGTGCTGCGCCGCGTCTCGCGCGAAGGCGCAGACATCCTGACTTCGCTGCCGCCCGGCGCCTATCTGCCGCAATGGCTCTATGCGCGATGGCGCGCGACTTATGGCGAGGCGGCGCCGCGCATGGCGCAAGCGTTGCTCACCGAACCACCGCTCGACCTCACCGCAAAAGAAAATGCACGCGCGCTAGCCGGCGAGCTTGGCGCGACACTCACGCCTACGGGAAGCGTGCGCCTGCCTTCAGGTGGCGGGGGCGTCGAAACGCTCCCCGGTTTCAGCGACGGCGCCTGGTGGGTGCAAGATGCCGCAGCGGCGCTGCCAGCGCTGGTGATTGGCGATGTGCGCGGCCAGCGCGTGCTCGATCTATGCGCCGCGCCGGGCGGCAAGACGCTGCAACTTGCCGCCATGGGTGCGCATCTCACGGCGGTCGACAAGTCCGCGCCGCGGCTGGAACGGCTGCGCCAGAACCTGGCGCGGACAAAGTTGAACGCCGATATCGTCTGCGCCGACGCCCTTACCTTGGAAGCATCCGAGCGGTTCGACGCCATCCTGCTCGATGCGCCCTGCACCTCGACCGGCACGCTGCGCCGCCATCCGGATGTCGCCTGGCTGCGCCGTCCTACCGACATCCGCGCGCTGGCGAGCTTGCAAACACAAATGATCGATGCCGCCGCCAAGCTGCTGAAACCCGGCGGACGCCTCGTCTATGCCGTCTGCTCGCTCGAGCCGGAGGAAGGACCCGGGGCGATTGCGCATGCGCTGAACGATGGTTGGCGCCGTCTCCCGATTGACGCGGAGGAATTCGCCGGCGCGCGCGCCTTCATTACCGCTGACGGCGATCTGCGCACCCTGCCCAGCCAATGGCCGGAAATCGGCGGTCTGGACGGCTTTTTCGTAAGCCGCCTCGGCCGCGCCTGAAGCTCGCCTTGCGCCCCTGCCCGGGCGCAGGTAACCAGCGGGCATGGCGCGGACGCTGATTGCGCCGTCGATACTGGCGGCGGATTTTTCAAAGTTGGGCGAGGAAGTGCGCGCGGCCGAGGCCGCCGGCGCCGACATGATCCATGTCGATGTGATGGATGGTCATTTCGTCCCGAACATTTCGATCGGACCGGCGGTGGTGAAATCGATCCGCCCACATTCACAATTGCCGTTCGACGTGCATTTGATGATCGCGCCCGTCGATCCCTACATCCAGCAGTTCCGCGACGCCGGCGCCGATATCATTACTGTACATCCGGAAGCTGGCGCACACGTGCATCGCACACTGCAGGCGGTGAAGGCCGCCGGTGCAAAGGCTGGCATTTCGCTCAATCCCGGCACACCGGTCGAAGCCATCGATCCGGTGATGGACTTGATCGATCTGGTGCTAATCATGCGCGTTAATCCCGGCTTCGGCGGGCAGAGCTTCATTGAGGGCGCGCTACCGAAGATCGAGGCCGCGCGCAAAAAGATCGATGCTTCCGGGCGCGACATCATTCTCGAAGTTGACGGCGGCGTGAACGACAAAACCGCACCGCGCGTCATCGCAGCGGGCGCAACCGCGCTCGTTGCCGGCACTGCCGTCTATGGCGGCGACCCGGCCGCGTACGCCGACAACATAAGCCGGTTGCGGCGCCCGCACTGAGATGACAGCGGCCGCCTCTCCCACCCGACGGCCGCAGCGGCCGGTCCCGGTAAGCGAGCCATGGCGCGCCAATCCGTTCCACCGCATGCGCCTCGGCGATGCGGCCCCAGACCGCGTCGAACGCTGGGGCGAGGACCCGCGCGTCGGCGACGCCGAACGCGGACGCGAGATCGGCCGCGGCGTCTGGCGCATCGGCGCGGAGACGCTGCGCGGCGAGCACGCGATCCCTTGGCTGCCCGGCCATCCGTCACGTCACTTCACGGCGCGGCTGCATTCATTCTCGTGGCTGCTCGACCTCGCCGCTGTCGGCCCGTCCGCGCATGCGCGCATCGCCGATCTGATCGACGCGTGGATCGAAGAGCACGGGGAGTGGGACGATCTCGCCTGGGATCCGGAGCTCACCGCCGAGCGGCTTTATGCGTGGCTGTGTTGGGGCCGCCCGGCATTCGAGCTTGGCGCGCCGGAGCAGCGCGCGAAGCTGCTGCGCTCGGCGGCGCGCCAGGCCCGGCTGCTCATGTTGGCGCAAAGCGAATTGAGCGAACGGCACCTCGGTTCGATCAAGGCCGGCGCGGCGCTGATCCTCGCTGGCGCCGCGGGTTTCCCGGACGGCGAACGCCTCGCTGAGCAGGGCGAAGAGCTGCTGATGGAAGCGTCCGCCAAGCAATTCTTCCCGGATGGCGGCCACTTTTCGCGCTCGCCCGAAGCGTTGGCTGAAGCGCTGTTCGACATGCTTACCGCGCACGACGCCTTCTACGAGCCGGCGCCGCTGCTGACCGAAACGCTGGGCAAGCTCGCCAACATGCTGCGAATGCTGCGTCTCGGCGATGGCGGCCTCGGCTGCTTTCACGGCGGCTCGGAGGCGTCGGCCGCTTCCATCGATTCCGCACTGGCGCGCGTCGGCGGCGAAGTGCGCCTGTTTCAGTTTGCGCAACACACCGGCTATCAGCGGCTCGAAGCCGGGCCGCTGCGCGTGTTGTTCGACGTCGGCGGGGCGCCGCCGCTCTCCTATTCCGAACGCGCGCACGCCAGCGCGCTTGCATTCGAACTCTCTAGCGAAAGCGAGCGGCTGATCGTCAATGTCGGCGCCGCGCGCGAGCTTGAGCCGGCGGCGCGGCAGGCCGCGCGCGCCACCAACGGGCACTCGACGCTGGTGCTTGCCGATGCGCTCTCGGCAAATCTGGAGGAAGCGCGCCGCGGCAAGGCGCCGCCGCGGCTCACCGGGCCAACGCTCGACGATGTGCGCCGTTCGTCGGACGAGAGCGGCATCACGCTGCAAGGCCGCCACGACGGTTATCGCGCGCAGTTCGGTCTGCTGCACCGCCGCTACATTTTCGTCGATCATGAAGGCAAGAACCTGCGTGGCATCGATGAACTCATCCGGCCCATGAAGCTCAAGACAGCTGCGCCGAAACAACCGATCCCGTTCGTTGCGCGCTTTCATCTGCATCCCGGCGTTCGCGCGCGCTTCGTCGAGCGCAACACGGCGCTGATGGAAACCCCGAACGGACAACGCTGGCGACTGCGTACCGATGCCCCAGAAGTGTCG
>CALBSY010000029.1 GCA_937967725.1 uncultured Alphaproteobacteria bacterium
TTGGCTCCCGCCCCGTGGATTTGGTTTGGGCGGCGCAGCCTGAAGAGCGCTAGGGCGCTACTTACCCGATGGCGATGCCGTCTCGTTCACGCCGATATCTCGCACCGGAACGCTGATCTGCATCTGCCGCCCGTCACGTTCGACCGTGAGATTTACTTCGCCGCCGACACCTACGCGGTCGAGCGTTCCGGTGAGATCGGCGAGCCGCCGCACTGGCGCGCCTTCTGCTTGCACGATTACATCCCCCAGTACGCCGCGTTGTGGATCGGTGCCGCGCAGGCCCGCTTGTGACGCCGGCCCGCCCGCGGAGGTCTGCCAAATCAGCACTCCTTCGACGCCGAGCCGCGCGGCGACCGCCTGATCGGCGGCGAGAATGCCTATGCCGGCGATGGGTGCGCGCCCATTTTCGATCAGTTGCGGTACGACGCGTCGCACGGTGTCGATCGGCACGGCGAAACCCACGCCTGCATAGGCGCCGGAGGGCGAATAGATTGCTGTCGTCACGCCGATGACGCGGCCCGCGCTGTCCAGGAGCGGCCCGCCTGAATTACCGGGATTGATCGCCGCGTCGGTCTGAATCACGTCGGCTATTTCGCGGCCTTCCTGCGTCGGCAGCTGCCGTCCCAGCGCGCTGACGATGCCTGACGTAATGGTCTGGTCAAAGCCGAATGGATTGCCGATCGCAAACGTCGCCTGCCCGACTTGCAAATCGGCCGATGTGCCTATCGCGAGCGGCGGCGCATTGTCGGGCCGGCGCGCGAGGCGCAGCACCGCGATGTCGTATTGCGGCGCCCGGCCGATCACTTCGGCCTGGATCTCTTCCCCGCCGGGCATGCGCACGACGATCTCCGGCGCCTGCACGACGTGGTTGTTGGTCACAACATGCCCGGCCTCATCCCAGATGAAGCCGGTGCCGCCGCCGATTTGTTCGATGCCGCGCGCGCTGCGTCCGCCGCTGATTACCAGCACCACGGAAGGGGAGGCGGATTGGAAGATGGCGATCGTCGCCTGTTCGCTCTCAGCCAATGTGCCGCGCGCCTGCACGACGCGCGGATCCAATTCACCGGATTGCGTCTCGCCCTGGACTGCTGGCTGACAGGCCGCGGCTATCGACGCCGCGCTGGCCGCAACAATTCGCACAAGCTTCTGCATGAGCATCTCCCGCGCGCGATGTAGCGCGGCCTTTGTGGCGATACAACGAGCCTAGCGGCTCAATTCTCGCATAGCGCCGTCCAAGCCTTCGATCGTCAGCGGAAACATGCGCTTGTCGCCGATAATTTCGCGCACCAATTGGATTGAGGGCGTGTGGTCCCAATGCGCGCGCGGCGTCGGATTGAGCCAGACCAGGCGCTCGTAAACGTTGGCCACGCGTTGCAGCCACAACGCGCCAGGCTCTTCGTTCCAATGCTCGACCGATCCGCCTGGATAGGTGATTTCATAGGGGCTCATGGTGGCGTCACCGACGAACACGATGCGATAGTCGTGCGGAAACTTATGCAGCACGTCCCACGTCGCCGTCTTCTCGTCGTGCCGACGGCGGTTATCTTTCCACACGCTCTCATAGAGACAATTGTGGAAGTAGAAGAAGTCCAGGTGCTTGAACTCGGCGCGCGCGGCCGAGAACAATTCCTCGCACAGCTTCACATGGCTATCCATTGACCCGCCGATATCGAGGAAGAGCAGCACCTTCACTGCGTTGCGCCGCTCGGGGCGCAGTACAATGTCGAGATATCCTTCCTTGGCGCTCTTGCTGATCGTGCCTTCGAGATCGAGTTCGTCCGGCGCCCCTGTGCGCGCGAATTTGCGCAATCGCCGCAGCGCCACCTTGATGTTGCGCACGCCAAGCTCGACCGAGTCGTCGAGGTTCTTGTATTCGCGCTTGTCCCACACCTTAACGGCGCGGCGCTGTCCGCCTTCGCCGCCGATGCGCACGCCTTCGGGGTTGTAGCCGGAATTGCCGTAGGGACTTGTCCCGCCGGTGCCGATCCACTTGTTGCCGCCCTGGTGGCGGCCTTTCTGCTCTTCGAGCCGCTGTTTCAGCGTCTCCATCAGCTTGTCCCAACCGCCGAGCGCTTCGATCTGCGCCTTTTCTTCGTCTGTCAGGAATTTCTCGGTCAGCGCCTTGAGCCATTCGGCCGGGATTTCCGCGTCCATCGCGTCCGCCGTGTTTTCCAGGCCCTTGAACACATGCCCGAACACGCGATCGAACTTGTCGAGGTGGCGCTCGTCCTTCACCAGCGTTGCGCGCGGGAGGTAGTAGAAGTCCTCCACATTCGGCGCGATGGCGTCCTTCTTCAGCGCCTCGACCAGGATGAGATATTCTTTCAAACTGACGGGCACGCGCGCGGCGCGTAATTCGGTGAAGAAGCGTTGGAACACAACGACTATGTTAGCGCGCTCATACGCATTCGCCAGCCGCTTCCGCTAGGTCAGAGCGCCTCGCGGCTCAGTTCGCTCAGCGTCGCGGTCCAGAGCAAGCCGGAAGCGATTTCGCCCTGTTGCGCCGCTTCCGGCGTGGCCGCCACGACGCTGTAGCGCAGCTTGATCGCCCAATCCCCAATGAAGGCCACGCTGGCGCGCGTGTACATCAGCGCGCCGTCCTCATCGCGCGTGACCATGAACTGGGCCGAACGCTGCGCCGGCAGTCCTTCGGACGCAATTTCCACGCTGGCCGGCAAAGCGCGTGCGTTCGGGAAACGGTGCTCGATCGCCGCCACCGCGCCTTGGAGCAATTCTTCAAGCGATGCCTCGAACGAGAAGCGCGTGGCGTAGAGTGTGATGCTCTCGGCGCCGTCGGTGCTATCGCACGCCACATCTTCGCCACGCGCCGCTTGGGGAAAGATGATGAGGCGGTTCGTATTGGCGGGACTGAGCCGGCACACCAGCCCGCTGCGCCCGTGCCGGACGACGACGAGCTGCTCATTCGGCAGCAGTTCGAATACGCCCTGCGCATTACCTTGCGCGATCAAGTCCAGCCCAAGCGCCGCCGGAGACGGCGTCTCAGCCTCCTGTGCTGTTGCTGACGCTGACAAGACCAACGAAAGCGCCACCGCGCCCAGCATCCGCCGCATGGCTCACTCCTCCCGTTGGCAGTCTAGGAACGCATTTCGCAGGTGTCGACGCCCAGACTCACTGCGGCTCGGCGATCGCTGTTTCGCCCGGCAGCAGGCGACGTCCATGGGCGGCGAGATCGAGCAACAATGGCGTAGGGTCGAGCACGCGCGCTGGGCGCGCGTCTTGGTAACGCCACGCTGAATTGCGCGTAGCGCTAGGGGTGTAGGTTTCGAAGTGGAGCTGCCTGGTGTCGCTGATCTCGCCGATCTCCGTTCCGCCTTGCACGACGTCGCCTACGCTGAGTCCGCGGTCGCGCAGCGAGGTCACGCGGATTTCGCCATAATTCGCAACGTAGCCGACGTGGCCCACGATCAGCGCGTAGCTCATCTCACCCGTGCTGGCGCGGAGAAACGGATAGAAATTGAGGATGCGCCCATCTTCGATCGCGACAACCGCGTCGCCCGCCCGCGCGAATAGATCGACGCCGACATGGCGTCGGGTTGGATTGTCTAGCCGCGAAACAGGGCGCGGCGCGCTGAAACAGCGTAGACGCAAGCAATCCGGCGCTGCCGACACGACGTTCCAATCCTCACGCGCGGTCACCACGGGCCAGTATCGGATCGCCGCGCTGCTGCGTGCCGCCGGCGCGTCGATGACGATGTCAGCGTGAGAAGCAGGCGCACTGGCGAGGCCGGTGAGGGCGGCGAGTAGGGAGCGGCGAGTGGGCACGTGCGCGAGTCTCGCGCGCGCCTGCGGCGCAAATTTGACGCTCAGCCTGCGCCGCCGCGTTGCTCGCGCCGGGCGAGGAAGGCGAGGCGCTCGAACAGCATAACATCGGCTTCGTTCTTCAGTAATGCGCCCGCAAGCGGCGGAATGAGCTTGCCCGGATCGCGTTGCTTCAGCGTTTCCGGATCGACGTCATCGGTCAGCAGCAGCTTCAGCCAATCGAGAAGCTCGCTCGTGCTCGGCTTCTTCTTCAGTCCCGGCACCTTGCGCATGTCGTAGAAAATCTTCAGCGCTTCATTGACCAGGAGCGTCTTCACGCCGGGAAAATGCGATTCCACAATGGCGCGCATCGTCTCGTCGTCGGGAAATCGGATGTAGTGAAAAAAGCAGCGCCGTAGGAAGGCGTCCGGCAATTCCTTCTCGTTGTTCGACGTGATCATCACGATTGGGCGCTGCGACGCCTTCACCGTGCGGTCCAGTTCGTAGACGTAGAACTCCATCCGATCGAGTTCCTGCAGCAGATCGTTCGGAAACTCGATGTCGGCCTTGTCGATCTCGTCGATCAACAGGATTGGCCGCTCGGCGCTCTCAAACGCTTCCCACAATTTTCCGCGTTTGATGTAGTTGGCGATGTCAGTGGCGCGTTCGTCGCCGAGTTGGCTGTCGCGCAGCCGCATCACCGCGTCATATTCGTAGAGGCCCTGAATTGCCTTCGTCGTCGACTTGATGTGCCACTCGATCAGCGGCGCGCCGCGGGCCTTGGCCACGTCAGTTCCGACCGTGGTCTTGCCGGCGCCGCGGTCGCCCTTCACCAGCAGCGGTCGCTCCAGCGTGATCGCCGCATTGACGGCGACCTTCAGGTCTTCCGTAGCGACATAGTCCTTAGTGCCTTCGAACCGCATCTGCACTCCTGACGTTTCGCATCAGGAATAGAGGCTGCTGCTGCGACGATGCAAGCGCGGGCAATATCCCGTTAACCTTACGGGGCGAGTCTCTACACTCGATGGACTCCCAGAACCGGGAGGAGAGGGCCCATGCCGCTGAAGCTGTCGTTGCGTCCGGGCGAGAAATTCGTCGTCAATGGCGCTGTCGTTCAAAATGGCGACCGCCGCGCCGCGCTGGTGCTGCAGAATAAGGCCTCGGTCCTGCGCGAGAAGGACATCATGCAGCCCGATGAGGCCGACACCCCGGCCAAGCGCATCTACTTTCCGATCATGCTCATGTATCTCGACGATATCGGTCGCGACAAAGCCTATGCCGAGTTCGCCGCCCGTCTGGCCGAGTTCATGGGAGCGGTGCGCGATCCCGCGGTTCTGGCCGAATGCATCGGCGTTTCCAAAGAAGTAATGGGCGGCGAGTACTACCGGGCGCTCATGCGCTGCCGGAAGCTGATAATTTATGAGGCCGAGCGGCTGGGGTTAAGGGATGTCGATCAAAGCGTACCAGCGCGCGGCCACGCAGGCTGAAGCGCCCAGGGAGCTGGAGTACCGGGCGTTCGGTCAAGTGACCGCCCATCTCTTGCGCGTCAAGGAGGAGAGCGCCCCAACACCCGTGGTCGCCGAGGCCATCGACGCTAATCGTCGTCTTTGGAACGTGCTCGCCGCCGACTGCTCAGCGCCGGAGAACCAACTTCCGTTGGCCTTACGCGGCCAGATCATCTCGTTGGCGCTCTGGGTGGCGCGCTATTCCAGCGAGGTGCTGCGCGACGGCGCTGACCTTGAGCCCTTAATCGACATCAATCGCACCATGATGGAAGGCTTGGCCGCGCGCTGAGCTCGGCAATTTTTGCCGGCTAGAATCGTTTCGGCGCTGACCAGTTATTAACCGCCCGCCCTTACAAACAATCGCAACGCAAAGCGTCTCGCTCCGCGAGGGGTAGGGCGTGCGGAAACTCCGTGCGTAATCGGGCGGGGAGCCCAGCTGGCCAAAATGGCCGGTTAACACAGTCCAGAAGGACCACATCGATGACTAGCGTCAACACTAACTACGGCGCCCTTGTTGCGCTGCAATCCCTCAACCAAACCACCCGCGATCTCGCGCTCGTCCAAAACCGCATCAACACCGGCCTCAAAGTGGCCTCGGCGAAGGACAACGGCGCCGTGTTCGCGATCGCTCAGCAACAGCGCGCCCGCGTCGGCGCTCTGGAAGCGGTGCAGAGCGGCATCGACCGTGCGACTTCCGCGATCGACGTCGCGGTGTCGGCCGGCCAGTCGATCTCGGACCTGCTGATCCAGCTGAAGGAAAAGGCTGTCGCCGCGCAAGCGACCGACCTGTCCGCCGACCAGCGCACTGCGCTCGAAAACGACTTTAGCGCTCTGCGGGTTCAGATCAATCAGATCGCCAACGCCGCCACGTTCAATGGCGTCAACTTGGTCGCCGCCGGCGGCGCCAACCTGTCGGTGCTGACGTCGGACACGCCTGGCGCCGCGGTTGGCCGTCAAATCCAATCCACGGTGATCGCTGGCACGGTGCCGGCGTTCTCCGCGTACGTTGTCGGCAACGGCAGCGTCACGGCCGCCGACGACTCCACGTTCAACCTGGGTGGCGTCGCCATCGGCACCGTCGACATCACCGCGACCATGACGATCGCTGAATACGTCAGCGCCGTCAGCACCGCGACGGGCGGCCGCGTGACCGCGTCCTACAACCAGACCAACGGCCAGTTCACCTACGTTGCGCCGGAAGCGGTTGCGGGCACCAATGAACTGACGATCACCACAGCCGGTACGGCCCGCAGCTGGCTCGGCCAAGGCGGCACCGCCGCTGCTGTGACGTCGGCCCCGGTCACACAAACCGTCACCGACCTCGACTTCACCGTCGATGGCGCCGGTGCGCTCGCGACCATCACGTCAGCGCTTACGCTGTCGAACTCCTCCAACGCGCAAGCTGCGGCGGACGCCATCGACGCCGCCTCGACCCTGCTGAACCAGCAGCTCGCAACCCTTGGTTCGCAAGCCAAGGGCCTGGAAGTCCAAAAGGTCTTCCTGAGCAAGCTGACGGACAGCGTGGAGAAGGGCATCGGCAACCTCGTCGACGCGGACCTCGCCAAGGAATCCGCTCGCCTGCAAGCTCTGCAAGTCAAGCAGCAGCTTGGCGCGCAAGCCTTGTCGATCGCCAACTCGGCGCCTTCGATCGTGCTGTCGTTCTTCCGCTAATCACGGAAACGGAAAGGCGGGGAGCTTGGGCTCCCCGCCGGTTCCGGGATCACACCGCCGCATGAACCATGGCTTCCATCGATCCTCCGAAGGCCGTTCAGGACCTCCCGTCAGCGCAAAAAGCGCCGCCTAAGCCTGAGCCGAGCCCCGTCGCCAAAGCAGGCGAACAGCGCGCCACACAGCACGTGGCCGCGCTGCGCAGCAAGGTCGAGCCAAACAAGCTGGTCGTGCAGTTGGACTCGGACGCGCAGCGTTTCGTCCAGACCGTCACCGTCGCCGACACAAAAGCGACGGTGCGCCTCTACCCGAGCGAAGCGCAGCTGGCGTACTCG
>CALBSY010000030.1 GCA_937967725.1 uncultured Alphaproteobacteria bacterium
TCCCTTGGCGCGACAATGGCCGGCCTTACGGCCTGGCAACGCCGCCTCTGTCCCTCAGTTCCGACTGCTTTCGTATGTGCGAATGTGCCCCTTGCTTGACGCCTTTGGCAACGCTTCATACCTGTTGAAACCCATGGCCGTTCGACCCATCCTCACCGCGCCCGACGCGCGCCTGAAGCAGAAATCCGACCCCATTGAGGGCGGTGTTACCGATGCGCACCGGGCCCTCATGGATGACATGTTGGAGACGATGTACGACGCGCCCGGGATTGGCCTTGCCGCCATCCAGATCGGCGAGCCTGTGCGCATCATCGTCATGGATCTCGCGCGCGAGGACGAACCGAAGCAACCGCGCTACTTCGTCAATCCTGAAATCCTGTGGGCTTCCGAGGACTTGTTCACGTACGAGGAAGGCTGCCTCTCGGTCCCCGACATCTACGACGATGTGGAACGGCCCGCGCGCGTGAAGCTACGCTACCTCAACTACGACGGCGAAACGATCGAGGAAGACGCCGAAGGGCTCTACGCCGTCTGCATCCAGCACGAAATGGATCACCTCGAAGGGGTGCTATTCATCGATCATCTGTCGCGGCTCAAGCGCGAGAAAGCGCTGTCGAAGCTGAAGAAGGCAAAGCGGGAGGCCGCGGTGGACGACGAGCCTGCGTCGAAGCAACACCGTCTCTAACCGCACTTTCCGCCGCACCCCCCTTTATCCAAGCGCGGAAGCCCGTATGCTCCGCGGCGGTTTTCTCGGCGCGCCGCTCGGCGCCAGCCCAAGGGGTTCAATCCATGTCTGAAGCGTTTGGCGGTTATGTCTGCACCTCGGCGGCGATCGATGCGGCGGTGGAAGCGCGCTCGATGCTGGCGCATCCGTTCTATCAGGCTTGGGAGAAGGGTGAGCTTTCGCGCGAAGCGCTGCGCGAATACGCCAAGCAATACTTCCACCACGTCGAGGCCTTTCCGCGTGCAGTAAGCGCGGTCCACGCCAATTGCCCAGACGCCCAGGGCCGGCGACTGCTCGCTGAGAATCTGGCGGAAGAAGAAGGCGTCGGTGAAGGCAAGGACGATCACGCCGCCCTGTGGATTGGTTTCGCCGCCGGCATGGGCGCCGACGAGGAAGAGGTGCGCGGCGCCGACGTGAGCGCCGAGACGCGCAACTTGATCGAAACTTTCCGCCGGCTCTCGCGCAAATCTTACGCATCGGGTCTCGCCGCGCTCTACGCCTACGAGAGCCAATTGCCGGCTATCGCCAAGACCAAGATCAAGGGCCTCGTTGAACGTTACGGCGTGACCGCCCCGCGCACGCTGAAATTCTTTGAGGTGCACGAGTACGCCGACGTCGAGCACGCTGACGTATGCCGCGAGCTGCTCGACGCGCTGCCGGCCGCGCAGCGCGCCGAGGCCCACGCCGCGGCTTGCGAACTGGCCGAAGCGCTGCAGCTTTTCCTGACCGGCATGCAGCGTCAGATGGGCATGGCCAGCTAGGCCGAAACGCGCTTTCGTTTGCCGTCGGCGCCGATCGGCGAGTCGACCGTGCCTTCGGGATTGGTCGCCGCCGTCGGCCGGCCCTGCGCGAAGAATTCCAGCTCGGCATTGAGCGCGCCGCCGAGCAGAAACACGAGCGCCGTCAGATAGAGCCAGAGCAGCAGCGCCAGCGCGCTGGCCAGCGAGCCATACGCCGCGCCGAAAGCTGGAAACTCCCGCAGCGCAAATGTGAGCGCGCTAGAGGCCAGCACGCACAGCACCGGCGCGGCCACCGCGCCTGGCCATAGCCAGCGCCAAGGCGGCGGACGCCGCCGCGGCCCCCAGCGATACAGGATGAGCGCCACGGCGATGGCCGCGCCGCCCAGCACAGGCCAGCGCAGCACCAGCAACATGGCTTCGGTTCCGGTTTCCAAGTGCAGGAATGCAAGCGCGACTGGGGCCACGCCCATCAGCAGCACCGCGAGCACGCTGAGCCCAACGCCATACAGCGTGAGCATGCTGGCGGTGAGCAGGCGGCGCAGCATGTTGCGTTTCTCGGCGCGGCGGTTGACCGCGGTCAGCGCCATCAACGTCCAACGCGTCCCTTGCAGCGCGCTCCACAGCGAGATGAGGAGATTGAGCAACGCGCCGCTGAGCAGCGTGTCGCTGCGCGTCTCCAAGAGACGCGTCACCTGCGTGTGGATGATGGTGACGACCGCGTCCGGCGCCAGTCCGCCGAGCGCCGCGATCTGGTCGCCGATCCAGGCTGGATCGCCGAAAAGGCCGACCAGCGCCACCAGGGCGGCGATACCGGGGATCACCGCCATCAATCCGAAGAAAGCCACGCCGCCCGCGATCAGCGCTAGATTGGCGCGCTCCGCCGTATTGCGCACGCCCTGAAGGACGCACCACCAATCCCGCGGCGACAGCGAAAGCGGCCCTTTGAAGTCGCGCCGTTCGAGGTCGCAAACCTGCTGCGTGGTCATAAAAAGGGAACCGCCGCGGCGCTGGCGCGGTTCCGCGCGCTTGCCACAGCGCGCGGCTTCTGCCTGTTGTGCGTGCATGAGTCTGCGCTTGGCCTTCATGGGATCGCCCGCGTTCGCGTTGCCGGCGCTCGAGGCGTTGATCGCGGCCGGTCACGAGATTGCGTGCATCTATTCGCAGCCGCCGCGGCCGGCAGGGCGCGGCAAGCAGGAGCGGCCCACGCCGGTCGCTGCGTTCGCCGCTGCGCGCGGACTGGAAGTGCGTACTCCGAAGAGTCTGAAGCGCGAAGCAGAACAACAGGCCTTCGCCGCGCTCAATCTCGATGCAGCGATCGTCGTGGCCTACGGCCTCATCCTGCCCAAACCGATCCTCGACGCGCCGCGTCTCGGCGCGTTCAACCTGCACGCTTCGTTGCTCCCGCGCTGGCGCGGGGCGGCGCCAATCCAGCGCGCGATCATGGCGGGCGACCGCATCACGGGCGTGCAGGTGATGCGCATGGAGGAAGGGCTCGATACAGGTCCCATCCTGGCCAGCGCTGAAACGCCGATTGATGCCGACGACAACGCCGCCACATTGCACGACCGATTGGCCGCGCTCGGCGCGCCCCTGCTGGTCGAGGCGATGGCGAAAGTCGAACGGGGTGTGGCACGCCCAACGCCCCAAAGCGAAGAGGGTGTCACCTACGCGCACAAGATCATTCCGGCCGAAACGCGCATCGACTGGTCACGCTCTGCGCGCGAGATCGAAGGCAAGATTCGCGGTCTCGCCCCCGCGCCAGGCGCCTGGTTCGAGCTTGGCGGCGCGCGTGTGAAGGCGTTGCAGGCGCGCGTCGGTCAAGGTCAGGGCGGTCCGGGTGAAGCGCTCGACGACGCGTTGTTGATCGCGTGTGGAGAAGGCGCCGTGCGGTTGCTCGCGGTGCAGAGAGAAGGGCGCGCCCCCCTTGAAGCTGAGGCGTTTCTGCGTGGAACACCGGTCCCGGCCGGCGCGCGTCTCAGTTAGGCCGATTGAAGCGCGGCGCTTTTCCGGGCTAGAAGCAAACGGGAGGGATCACATGCATCTGCGCACCGCGTTGATTGTGCTGGCGCTGACAGCCGCCGGCTGCAATCAGCAGAATTCAGCTTCGCAGGGCGGCGCTTCCAACGCGCCGCAACTCGATGCGCCCGCGCCCGAGTCACAGCCATCGGCGGTGTTCGCGCCCGTGAATGACGCCGCGACCGCGGCCACCGGCCAGCTCACGATGTCGGTGGCGCTGCATCTGCCTGACGCCGGAGCGGATAATGCGGACACGCAAGAAGTGCTCACGCTGCGCGGCGCCACCGGACTTGTTGTCGAAGCGAACATCACCGGTGCGGTATCGCCCGCGACGCAAGTGCAGGGGCAGACGCTGCGTGCGCTGCTCGGCCTGCCGGTCGAAGAACCGCAGGTGTTGGTCTATCGCGTCACCAACGAAACCCACCCCGAGGGCGTGCAGGGCCTTTGCGGCGGCGAGGCGAACGCCGGTAATGTCAACGAAAGGGAACCTTCAACGCCGGGGCCTCCGCAGAGGAAACTACTCGGCACGACGGGACGCACGCACGGCGCCGTC
>CALBSY010000031.1 GCA_937967725.1 uncultured Alphaproteobacteria bacterium
GGCGGAATGCGCGCCTTGGGGCCGATAAACAGCGCGGACATTCTCGCCGTCATGCAGGGTTCAATGACCGCTGGGACGAAATGTCCGTTGAGGAGCAAATGTCCAAGGGCGCGAATGCGCGCAACGTGTGGACGATCGCGACGGAGCCGTTCGCCGGGGAGTTCTGCACCGCCTGCCGCCAATATTTCGAGGGCAGGGGAAAGCGGCGCATCCGCATCGAGAAGGTGAAAGCTGACGACGGGACGACGCGCACCATCCGGCATTGTCCGTGTGGACGCTCGGACGCCTGGCTGTCGCACTTCGCCACGTTCCCCACAGAACTCGCCCGCCGCTGCATCGTCGCCGGCTCGCCGGTTAGGTGTTGCTCCGTCTGCGCCGCGCCGTGGGAGCGGCAAACCGAAAAGACGTTCGAGCCGCAGCCGGACGTATCGGCGAAAAAACGCAAGCGGGAAAAACTGGACGCTAGCCGCAGAGACGCCGGCACTGAGCGCGGGACGAACAGCGTCAAAACGCTCGGCTTTGCCCCGACGTGCGCGTGCGAACGCGCTGAGGGCGTCGCGGCGACGGTGCTAGACCCGTTCGGTGGGGCGGGGACCGTGGCGCTCGTCGCGTACCGGACCGGCCGCAACGCCGTCCTCTCAGAACTCAACCCCGATTATGCCGACATGGCGCGCGAGCGGTTGAAGCGCGAGCGCCTGAAAGGCGTCAGCGGAAGCCTTGAGGAATGGGCGGACGTGAACCGCATTCCGAGCGTCAAGCCCGCCGCGGTGCGCGTCCGCCCGCGCAGCGAGCAGATAACGCTGCCGGACCTCTTGCAGGGCATCGAAGCCGGCGACCGCGAACCGGTCGCCGAGCCCGTCGCGCAGCCGTTGGCGAAACCGAGAAAGAGGAAAACCGATGCCGCGCAGAAACAGAAACGACGCGCACCGCCAAACGAGCAAACGCGGAAGCAACGCCAAGCGCGCGGCAAAAAGAAGGACGGAGCCCGCGCCAGCAAAAAACAAATGCCAGTCAAGCCGCCGCCCAAGAAAACCGTAAGGCCTGCGCCGCGCGGTAAGCCGACAGAGGCGCGCAAGCGCGAGCGCGCGGCAGGGAAAGGGGCGCGGACATGAAACTCGTTCTGACGATCGTCGACGACGGCAGAGTGCGCACCATGGCGGAGATTGAGCGCGACGTGATCGAGATGGCGATATCGGTCTGCGGCAATCGAAGCGCCGCGGCCCGCGCGCTCGGCATGGGCCGCTCGACGCTGCACCGCAAACTCCCGCCGCCGCCGCGTCAGGCTAAACATAAGCCGAAACGCAAGCCCGCGCCGTTTCCGGGGCGGCTTGAGGGGCCGATGAATTTGAGAGGCGCCGTGACGCGCGACGGCCCGGCATGGATCAAGGGAAAGCGGGGGCGTTCGTGTGGCTGAGAGTCCCATCAACGTCCTATCCCTTGCCGCCGGCGCCGGCGGACTGGACCTCGCCCTCAAGCTCGCTTTGGGAAACGCTCGCCTCGTCTGCGCTGTGGAGATCGAAGCGTTTGCAGCCGCAATCCTGGCGGCGCGTATGGACGCGGGAGAGTTGGACGACGCGCCTATCTGGAGCGATGCTCGAACCTTCGACGGCCGCCCGTGGCGTCGCCGCGTTCATCTCCTCACTGCCGGCTATCCCTGCCAGCCATTCAGCAATGCTGGAAAGAGAAAAGGTGCCGAAGATCCCCGTCACCTTTTCCCGCACGTCGAGCGCATCATTGACGAAAGCGAGCCGGACGCGGTCTTTCTCGAAAACGTCGAGGGACACATCAGCCTCGGACTTAGAGAAGTGCTCGGAAGCCTTCGAGGACTTGGTTACGCGCCTGAGGCGGGATTGTTCTCGGCGGCTGAAACAGGCGCTCGCCAAATCCGCAAGCGCGTATTCATTCTCGCCGTCAGAACAAGGCCCGTCACCGTCGCCCATTGCTCCGCATGTGGCGACGGTGACGGGCCTTTCATCGGTTTCGGAGACGGCGAACCGGCCGGGCAATTGCCGCTCGCACAACAAGATACTCGCGCAGGCGCAGCAAGCCGAACTGTCGGGGTCGCCCTGGGCGACCCCGACTGCCCGCGACTTCAAACGGGGCGATCTGCCGACGCGGAGCGGAGCGGCGAGTCTGAGCGCGCAGAGCGACCAATGGGCCGCTCCGAAGGCGCAGGACGCTCAAGGCGCAACGCCGCCGGCACAGAGGCAAGGGACGCCAGTCCTGGCGTCCCTTGCGCAGAACGCCGCGAAGCCTCAGGCGCACGACGCAGTCGGGGGCAAGACGCCCGCGCCGCTTCGCTCGCGCATCGCGGCGACCTGCGAGGGCGTCTTGAATCTGAACGAGATGGCGGAGGTTTGGGCGACGCCATCGGTGGCGGACACGGAGGGCTCGCGCAAGACGAGGAGCGGGGAGAGGTCGGACGAGTTGCTGCTCAACGGCCAAGCCGAAGCGCTCTCGACGTGCCTACCTTCGTTCCCGGCCCACAGGATGCGGACGCCTGGCGGGCGGTTGTCGCGCGCGACGCCTCGCTTGTCCCCGCGCTTCGTGGAATGGCTGATGAATTGGCCGGACGGGTGGACCGCCTTCGACTCGGTGGCAACGGAGTTCATCCACTGGCGGGCGCGCATGCTTTTAGAACTCTCGCGTCTGTCCTCGCTGCCCGCGGTCATCCCATTGCGGCAGACCTCATTCGTCGCAGCGACGCCTATATCAGAAGCGCCCAGGCGGAAGCGCCCAGGCGGAAGCGCGAGAAATCGTCGACGCCATCAGAACCCAAGCCTCCGAAGCGGCCCGCTGACGTGGTCGATTTGGAGGAATTGCTCGGCGTTGCGCTGGCGCCGGCAAGAGGAGTGTGACGTATGGTTTGGGAGATGGTCGCTACCGTTGCGAGCGCGACGTTCAACGCGAGCGCAGAAAATGCCGCGCTCAACGCTGAACTCAGCGCAAAAGGTATCCGTCCTAAGCGCGACACGTACCCGCTGAGGCAGAAGCCGACGCCGTCGTATTGGGACGGGTTCAAGCCGCTCGCCGTACCCGTGTTCTATGCGTTGGCGATCGTCGCGGCGCTCGCCGGCATCGTCTGGATTGCGGCGCAGACGCCGCGCCTTATCGCCATGGCGTTCTGATGCCATCGCCGAGCCGCCTTCACGTCGGCGCGTGGGTGTTCGAGCGCCGCGCCAATCTGCGCTGGCCGATGCTGGTCGTCGACCACGACGAGGCGCTTGAGGTTTTTGTCGTCGCGTACACGGTCGCGCCGGATTGGATCGTCAAGACGCAGGTGTTCGCCGCGAGCGAACTGGACTTGAGCCCGCACCGCGGGCCGAACCGCATTCAAATGCGGGCGCTCAAAACAGGTGGGATGTGAAAGACACGCGTAAAGGGCCGCGCTATTCGGTCATACCATCGCGGGCGGTGTACGATACGCGCCTGACGCCGCGGGCGATGCGCGTGCTCTGCGCGCTCGGCGTCCATTCGGACAGTGACGGATGGTGCTTTCCCGACCAAAAGACCATTGCCAAGGATCTCGCCATGTCGCGCGCGCGCGTCTCTGGCGCGATCGTCGAACTGGCGGAGTTCGGTTACATCGCGTGCGAGCTGCGCGTGCAGAAAGGGAAGGGGATGCGCGGGCTATGGTATCGCGTCATCCTCGACACGCCTGGAAAACCGCCGATCGAGGACGCCAC
>CALBSY010000032.1 GCA_937967725.1 uncultured Alphaproteobacteria bacterium
CCTCCAGGAGCTACGACACCGACGACTGACGCGCCGGCGGCTTCCGCGCGGGGAATGTCGGCGTTGAGCCTGGCGGCGATCGTGCGGACCAGGGCGGCGAGATAGGCGCGGAAGCGTTCATCCTCCTGCAGGTCCTGCGCGCGCAAGTGCAGCGTGCGCCAACCTAGCCGCAGGGCGCACTTGCCGGTATGCATGAGCTCGTGCTTCAGCGCGCGCCCAGCCAAGCGCGCGATGCGCGCGACGCGAACTTCCTCTTCCTCGCCCTTCTTTAAGCCGGCCTTGCGCAGCATGAGGTCGATAATGATGCGGTCAATCTCATCGCCCGCAAGCGCGCTGCACTGGCGCGCTTCCTTGATCTCGCTGAGCGCCGGCGGATTTGTGCGTTCGTCGAACTCGAATGCGGCGATATCGGTGGTGCCGGCGCCCATATCGAAAACGATGACGTGATTGGTCGGCTCGCAGGAGAACGCGAGTGCTGCGGCTGCTGCGGCGTGCGGTTCGAAGATGCCGGTCTCCAACATGCCATCGGCGGGATTGGCGCGCGCCTTGTCGAGGGCGTCCCGGCTTTGCGCGATGGAGATGCCTTCGCGCGCCAGCAACAGGTTGCCGAGCTTGAAGGAAATTGCCGAGGCTTCATTGAAGATGCCTTCGAACACTTGCTCGATGCCGCTGCCAGGGCGCCAGACGGGGCTGGTGTAGCGCCGCCGCGCCAGCGCCGTGCCTGGCGGCATGTTCGGCGCAAGTTCGAGCGCTTCCGCGATCAACCGATCCAGATAGGCCAGATACAGGACCAGGATGTCTCTGTGTGTAAACGTGCCAGTCGGGTCTACGGATGGACGGATCTTGGTCGCGAGCGCTTCTTGCAGATTGCGCGCGCCTAGGACCGTCTTGAATGACAGCAGGGGATCGCGCTCGTCTTCTACGCCGCGCCGCGCGTGCTCGAACGCAATCGGGCCAAAATAGAGCCGGCCGTTATCCACATAAACCACCGAAGGTGTGAGTAACGGATGCTCGGCGCCCGAGATCGCGCCTATCGGCAACGGCTTCACGCCAACTTCCAGCGGCAGCGTCGGATCAAGACACACTGCGGCCTTTGACAAAGCCGTTCCGAAATCGATGCAAATCCGCGCCCGCGAGATGTCGCCGTCGTCCGCCATGGAGGCGGACCATAATTAAACTTCCGCGCATTGGAAGCGCTGTTTATGCAGGTCTTGGCAGGCGCAAAGCGGCGCGCAAGCCACCAAGCGGGCTTTGGCTGAGCTTGATGTCTCCGCCGTGGCTTCGCGCGACATCGCGCGCAATGGCGAGGCCCAGACCGACGCCCTTCTGATTGCGCGACCGCGTCTCGTCGAGCCGCGAAAACGGCCTAAACGCTTCTTCGTAAAGCTCTTCTGGGATGCCGGGCCCATTGTCCTCGACAGCTATTGTGACGGCATTTTCATCTGACTTGATTGAGACGCGCACCTTGTCGCCATGCGCGGCGGCGTTGTCGATCAGGTTGGCCAAGCATCGTTTAAGCGCGCGGGCGCGTCCGGGCGTGGCGGCAGCGCCCGCGGCGTCGACCTCGATCTCTGCGCCCGCACGTCGAGCGTCAGCGGCGACTTCGTCGGTCAGCTCGCGCAGGTCCACCTCGACCGGCGCTTCTTCGCTCAGCCCCTTAGCGAAGGCGAGATACTCTTCCAGCGTCTCTTCCATCTCAGCGAGATCGCGCTTGGCGTCCTCGATCTCCGGCGATGGCGGCATCAAGGCGAGTTGCAATTTGAGCCGTGTCAGCGGCGTGCGCAGGTCGTGGCTGACGCCGGCCAGCAATTGCGAACGCTGTTCGATGTAGCGCTTGATGCGTTGGCGCATGTCGAAGAAGGCGTGCGTGGCGCCCCGCACTTCGCGTGCGCCTCGGACGCGGAAGTGGCCGGAATCTTCGCCCCGCCCAAAACGCTCCATGGCGTCAGCGAGCTGTTCGATCGGACGTCCTTGGTCGAGAATGAATCGAATCGAGACAGTGATGAGAAAGATCGTGGCGCCCGCGATCCATGCGACGAAGAGCGGACCAGAACGCGCCTGCACACGGTCGCGGTAAGCCTTCAGCTGCAGCACGCCTTCTTCGATCGGGACTCGGATCAGCACCTGAGTGCCGGGGCAGGTGGAATCGTACCAGACGTCGCGGCCGAGCTGTTCTTGCAGCGCGCGCGTGAGGTAGCGGTCGAGTACGGATCCGGCGGCGCGGCAACGCGGTAGGTCGAGCGGCGCGCTCGGTTCGAGGTCGATTTCAAGCCGTAGCGGGCGCCACGCCAGCGCCTGAAGGTCTTCGAAATTGTCCTGCGTCGGATTGCGTTCGTAGAGCTGGATGATCAGAGCGACGTCGGAGGCGACGCCCTGGCTCATGCGCTTTGAAGTGGCTTGCCAGTGATCGTCGAGAAAGACGAGCGTTATGATGAGCTGCAGGATCGCCGCCGGCGCCGCAATGATCAGCAGCGTGCGCCAGTACAACCCCTTGGGAAGGATGTCGCGGAAGCGCATTCTTGGGCGCGGGGCGTCCATTAGTCCGCCGCCAAACGATAGCCGACGCCGCGCACCGTCTGCAGATAGATCGGCGCGCGCGGCTCCAGCTCCATCTTGCGGCGAAGCCGAGTGACCTGCACGTCTACCGAACGTTCAAGCCCGGCGCCGGTGCGTTTCGCCAATTCCTCGCGGCTCACGACTTCGCCGGGGCGCGCCGCGAGAATGCGCAGCATCGCCACCTCAGCTTCCGTCAGCCGCACTGGCGCGCCGTCTCGCTGCAGTTCGCCGCGGGCGCTGTTGAAGCTGAACGGACCGAAAGTGATGGTCTCCGGCGTCTCGCCTCGGTTCGCCAAGGTGCGGCGCAGGATGGCGTTGATGCGCAGCGCCAGCTCGGCGGGCTCGAATGGCTTGGGCACGTAGTCGTCGGCGCCGATAGAAAGGCCGCGGATGCGATCCTCCGGCATGCCGCGCGCAGTCAACAGCACAATCGGCACCTTTGATGTCTTGCGCACGCTTTCGGCCAAGGAGAAGCCGTCTTCCTTCGGCATCATCACATCGAGAATGAGGAGGTCGAAATCCATCGAATCGAGCAGCCGGCGCGCGCCGGCGGCGTCGGGCGCAGCCGAAACGCGCGCGCCTGCCTGTGCAAGAAAGCGCTTAAGCAATTCGCGGATGCGGTCGTCGTCGTCCACCAGCAGCAGATGCGGGGGGCGGTCGAGCGCATCAAAGGCGGCTGCGGTGGTCATCTCCGCGATCCCGTGCCAAAAACCGCATGCGTAGGTGGATTCGACCGCGTGCGCCTGCCGTGGCCGGAAGGAATTGCCGCACGGGGTGCGAGTTCATTGACAGACATGTCTCGGATCACAGAATGAGCCGAAAAGCATCCCATCAGGTGTGCGGTTCGGCAAGAGCCTGATCCTAGAGGAGGAAAGCCCATGGCAGCTCAGCCTTTCCACGACCGCGACGGCTGGGTGTGGATGGACGGGGAATTCGTGCCCCAGCGCGATGCGAAGGTGCACGTGCTGACGCACGCCATGCATTACGCCTCCTGCGTATTCGAGGGCGAAAGAGCCTACGACGGCGCAATCTTCAAGAGCCGCGAACATGCCGAGCGTCTGCACAAGTCGGCGCGCATCCTCGGCTTCAAAATCCCGCACAGCGTCGACGAGATTTGCGCGGCCAAGGA
>CALBSY010000033.1 GCA_937967725.1 uncultured Alphaproteobacteria bacterium
GAGGCCTACCGCGACTATCGCCGCGCATCCGAGTTGGCTCCCGTCTGGGATGCCCCGCGGGCCGAGCTTGCACGGTTCCGCGTCGGCTGAGCTTCACCGCGCTGGAGATCTGCTGGGAGCCGCCGGCTCAGGCGAAGCGCCTTCTGCAGGCGCTTCGCCACCAGCGGGCGCTTCTTCAGCCACCGTGAGGCTGCCGCCCTGCGCCACCACCCATTGGTCAAACTCGGCGCGGCTTACGGCATGCACTTCGACCGGCATGAAGGCATGATTGATGCCGCAAAGCTCCGAACACTGGCCGTAATAAATGCCTTCACGATCGACGTTGAACCACGTCTCGTTCACGCGGCCTTGGATGGCGTCTTCCTTGATGCCGAAGGCGGGCACGGCGAACGAATGGATGACGTCGTTCGATGTGACGAGCACGCGCACCGTCGTGCCGACGGGAACCAGGAGCGGCGCATCCGTAGCGAGCAGGTACGGGCGCCCCTCTGCGCGCGCAGTTTCTTCGTCGAGCATATTCGAGGTTAGGCGCACGCCGAGATCGGGATACTCGAAATCCCAGCGCCAAGAGTTGCCGGTCACCTTCAGCGTCAGCTCGACGCCGGCGGGGGTGCGTTCTTGCTCATAGATCAGCGGGAACGAACGCCACGCGATGGCGACGAGGATCAGCACCGGCACGACGGTCCAGATCACTTCGACGAGCATGTTGTGGGTGAACTTGCGGGGCGTTGGATTGGCGCGCCGATTGTACCGCACCATCACCCAAAGCAGTAGCCCCAGCACGAACAGCGAAATGACGACGATGATCGGCAGCAGAAAATTGTGGAAATCTTGTATCTCGCGCATGATGCCGGTGGCCGCCGGCTGGAAGTCGATTCCGGCTGGCGTCGGCGCGCCAACAGTTGTTGCGTATGCTGAACCGCACAGCATCGCGCCCGCGCACGCCGCCGCGATCAAAGCCCCTCGCCTCACGCACTCGCCTCCATGAGATTCAGCCGCCGGTATGGCGCGCTCCGACCGCTCCGACTATAGTCTCGCGGCGCGGCATTCGACCGCGCCTTGCGGTTCGGTAATCAAAATCGGGTGGGTTTGCTAGCATGAGCCGCTTCTGGCTTCCAAGGCGCTTGGCCGCCGGGATCGCCGTTGTGGCGGCGCTCTGCATCGGCGGCGGGGCCGCGGCGCAAAACCTGGGCGGAACCAGCCCGACCACGACCTTGCGCTTGAGCCTGGAATCCAACGCGCGCGCGTGCGCCGATTTTGCCGTCCGCCTTGATGTCAGCGATGCGGCGATTGCGCGTTGCACGCGTGCGCTCCGCGAAGAGGCGCGAAACCCGCCAAATCTCGTCGTCACGTATATCAACCGGGGCAACATTCGCATGGCGCGGGGGGAGTTCCTGGACGCGCTTGAGGACTTCGACGCCTCGATTGGACTGGACCCGCGCAACGCCGAGGCGCGTCTGAACCGTGGCGTCGCCCTGATCGCGCTCGAACGGTACGGGCTCGCCATCGCAGCGCTCACCGAAGCGGTCTCGCTGGGCGTGCATGAGCCCCACAAGGCCTATTACAACCGCGCAGCGGCGCGCGAGGCGCTCGGCGATTTGAGGGGCGCACTGGAGGATTACTCAACCGCGCTTGAGATCCAGCCGGATTGGGGCGCCGCCAGCGCCGATACGCAACGCCTCGTGCGCTCGCGGCAGGAGCGCCTGGCTCAAGCGCTCGAAGAATCCGATCCCTAAATCAGCCGCTTAGGGCGGCCAACCGCAGCAAACGCGTCCCCCCGTGGCGACTCGGGACTATATAGTCGAAACACCCTCCACGCCGCTCACGAAGGAGCCGACATGGCCGACGGCCTGCCCGCACGTTCTAAGACCGCCGCCGAAATGGACTGGGACGCCGCCAGCGAAATCCTCGCCAATGCAGCGCGGGGCGCCGACGATGGCGAGATTTTTGTCGAGGACAGCCGCGCCGAGAGCTTCCTCTGGGATGATGGCCGTCTGAAATCGGCCAGCTTCGACGCGACACAGGGTTTCGGCCTCCGCATCGTCGCTGGCGAGCGCGCCGGCTACGGCCACGCCAGCGTGCTGGAAACCGACGCCGTGACCCGCGCAGCCGAAGCGGCGGCCGCGGTAAAGCTTGGTCACTCCGGAACGCTCGATGTCAGCCCGGCTAAAGTGAACCGCCAGCTGTACGCCGACTTCGATCCGATCGATGCGCCGTCGTTCAGCGCGAAGACCGATTTGCTGGCCGAGATCGACGCGTATTGCCGCGCCAAAGACCCGCGCGTCGTGCAGGTCGCAGCCACCCTCGCCGGTGCGCACCGCGCACTGACCATCCTGCGGCCGGACGGCGCCAAGTTGAACGATCACCGACCGCTCGTGCGCATCAACATGTCGGTCACGGTCGAGCGCGACGGCCGCCGGGAATCCGGCTCAGCCGGCGCCGGCGGACGCGAACCGTACGAACGCTTTATTCAGCCGGAACGATGGAA
>CALBSY010000034.1 GCA_937967725.1 uncultured Alphaproteobacteria bacterium
AGCGCGGAAGCGAGCCCACCTTAGACAGATCGACCGCGACGTTGCGCACCGTGCCGCCCGCAGAGGGGGCTACAATGTTGAACTGCGCGTCGTTGGCGAGGCCGGGGACTTTCTCATAGAGCCCGCCCCGGTGAATGAGGCCAGTGAGATAGTCCTCCGATCGGATCGGCAACGCTATCGTAGATTGCGTGGCGTCGACCCGGTCGCCTTGCGCCAGGCGGACGTTCTCAAACTGCTGCTGCGCAAAGAACGCTTCGAGCTCTTTCAGTCCACGCGCGAATTGATTGAGCGTTTCCGTTCGCTGCAGGCCGGACAAGTCCTTGGCCTCCGCGACGGAGGCGAGCGCCTGCAGCGTGCTCAAACCGGAGTGCAGCGCGAATAGGCGCTTATAGTCGCCCGATGCGCCGAGATCGGAATAGAGTTTGGCGTTGACGTCGAAGAAGGCCTTGTTTGCCAGCGCCCGCTGGACCAACGCTTCGGCGCTCGGCGAAATGCCTGGGCTCCAAACCGCCGCCACCGGAGCGTTCGGATCCTGAGCCAAGCTGGAGACGTCCACGCCAACGCCCGCCCGAGCGCGCGCCCACTGCGTCAACAGGTCGGCGCTGACGCCCAGCGAATCGCTCGCGGTCGCGCTCTGTCCAAACAGAGCCGACGCAACAGCGGAATTGATAGGACTAACCAAGCCAGGCGCTCCACGCAGGAGTTTCGCTGACCGGTCGTAAACGCGCCGTTCGCAGCCAATCGTTAACGAAGCGCCGCCTGCTCAGCCATCTGACGGAAAATCGGGTACTCCAACAGGTTCGGCCACAGCTGGACGCCCTGCCAGACCGATAAGGCAATCACGAGGATTGAGGCGCCCCCCAGCAGCAACCGCGCCGGCGCCACCTTCGTGACCCAGCCCGCCAACGGCGCTGCGATTAACCCACCCAGCACAAGCCCGGCGAACGCGGCCGAGCCAAGCTCGATCCCACCTTCGACAATCAGCCGTCCTGTAAAGAACGTCCAAATGAACGTCGCCGTGATGGCGACGGTCACGAAGAACTCGGCTGTGTTGACGCTGCCGATCACGTAGCGCGGCGTATGCCCGCGTCCGAGCAAAGTCGATGTCACGACCGGCCCCCAACCGCCGCCGACGCTGGCGTCAAGCTAGCCGCCCACGAGCCCAATCGGAATGACCTGCCGGAGATGCGCCTCCCGATCCGGCAAAGTCCGCACGGCGCGCACCAGCATCACCGTCCCGATAAACGCGAGGTAAGCGACGATCAGCGCTTTGATAAAAGTCGGGTCGAAGCCGGTCAGTAAGTACGCACCGAGAAAGCCGCCGATTATTCCCGCCGGCGTCAGTCGCGCCAACAATCGCCAGTCTACGTTGCGGTGCGCTAAGTGCGAGATGCCAGACGCGCCGTTGGTGAAACACTTGGCGCCGTGAACTGTCGCCGAGACATGCGCAGGCGGCACGCCAAACGCCAGCAGCACGGCGGAGGAGATGACGCCATAGGCCATGCCGACCGCGCCATCGACCAATTGCGCGAAAAAGCCCACTACCAGGAACAGGCCGAACGTGGCCGCAATCGCGACCCAAAAGTCGAACGTCGATTCCATGCGCCCTTTGTTACGGCCGGCTGTGAATAATAGCCTGCCGCATGACAGGGCCGCCAGGGGAACCCAGCCTCCCTAACCGTCCGGTAATGCAGAAAGCCCCAGATTGGTTTCCACCCGCTTCACCCAATCTCGCACAGCGGGATAGTTCGCCAGATCGAACCCGCCGCGATGCGCCGCGCGCGTGTAGGCAACAAGAGCGATATCCGCGAGCGTCAGCACGGCGCCGACAAGATAGGGCGTTTGCCCCAGCTGCAGCTCCAATCGCGCAAGCGCCGCATCGCCACGTGTCTTGAGCGCCGGATCCAGTTCGTCCTCTCTCTTCTTCAGGTAGTACAGCCGCGCGATCCGAACCGCGACGCAAGGTTCGTGGCTATACTGTTCCCAGAACAGCCATTCGAACATCTTGGCGCGCGCGTACGCGTCTTGCGGCACAAGATCGGAATCTTCCGCCAAGTGCAGCATGATGGCGTTGGATTGCGACAGGATGCGTCCGTCTTTCAGCACGGCAACGGGCACTTGGCCGGCGGGGTTGAGCCTTAGAAACTCAGGCGTACGCGTTTCGCCCGTGAACGTGTTCGTTTCGATCCACGCATGCGCAACGCCAAGGCGGTCTGCGACCCATTTGGTCTTGAGGCAATTGCCGCTGTCTGAACTGCCATAAAGCGTGATGGTCATCGCCCCGCCTCCTGGCGCCGCTTATGGCAATCGCCACGACGCAAGCAAAGTGAATCGCGCTCACAGCTGCTGTGAGCGCGATTCGCTTGCATGGCGCGCTAACGTCCAGACGCTTCGCGTGCGGCGCGGAATTCAGCGTTCTCTCGCCACTGGGGCCATTGCTCGCTGTCGGCCAACTGACGGCCGATGGAGTAGAGCAATTCTAGGTCCT